>CAYYEB010000103.1:0-6719 GCA_964470725.1 uncultured Lachnospiraceae bacterium
GGTCACGATCTACGACCCTGTATATACCAGAAAGTAACGGCTTAAGAGAGGATTTTATGGACCACACAGAGGCAGAGAAGGTCGCACGGAAGATAGCGGCTCTTGCACAACAGGATATTGTACGACTGGATGAGCCGATGAAAAATCACACGACGTTCCGCATCGGCGGTCCGGCGGATCTTTTCATTGCTCCGGCAACGGAAGATCAGCTGAAGATGACTCTGGATGTGATGAAAGAGGAGAACATTCCGTATTTTATTATCGGAAACGGCAGTAATCTTCTGGTTTCGGATGAAGGCGTGCAGGGAGCCGTCATTTCCCTGGGGAGATCACTGACCGGAATTTCGATAGAGAACAATGTAATTCATGCTGAGGCCGGAACAATGCTTTCACAGATGGCAGCTGCAGCAAGAGATCACTCTCTGACCGGACTGGAATTTGCTGCCGGGATCCCGGGATCCCTTGGAGGCGCCTGCATGATGAATGCGGGGGCCTATGGCGGAGAGATGAAACAGGTTCTGAAAAATGTGAGATATCTTGATGAGAAGGGAGAATTTCATGAACTTCCGGCGGAACGGCTGGAACTTGGATATCGCACATCGGTTTTTCAGAAACATCCATGGATCGTCGTGAGTGCGGATCTTGAACTGGAAAAGGGAGATCAGAACCGGATCACTGCAAGGATGGAAGATCTGCGGGAAAGACGACAGGAAAAACAGCCGCTGAATTTCCCGAGCGCAGGAAGTACGTTTAAGAGACCGGAAGGCTATTTTGCAGGAAAACTGATTATGGATGCGGGACTTCGCGGCTACACGGTGGGCGGAGCACAGGTTTCGGAAAAGCACTGCGGATTTGTGATCAATCGCGGAGACGCCACGGCAGCGGATGTGGTAAGACTGATACATGATGTGCAGAAGAGGGTCCGGGAACAGTTCGGGGTTGAGCTTCAGCCGGAAGTGCGTTTTCTGGGAAGGTTTCAGGCATGAATGGAAGGAGACACGTATGAGATTTGTGATTGTAACAGGAATGTCGGGAGCGGGAAAAAGCACGGCTCTGCATTATCTGGAGGATGCGGATTATTATTGCGTGGACAATCTGCCGATACCTCTGATCAAACCGTTTGCACAGATTGCGGCCGACGGAACATCAACTGAATTTACGAAGATTGCGGTCGGAATCGATATCCGGAGCGGACTTTCGAAAAAGCAGCTGAACAGTGCGCTGAAATCTCTTAAGGACGGCCAGATCAAGTATGAGATCCTGTTTTTGGATGCGACGGATTCCGTGCTTTTAAAGAGATATAAGGAAACCCGCCGGGCACATCCTCTTGCCGGAAAGGCGCAGAGTCTGGAGGACGCGATCCGTATGGAGCGTTCACAACTGGCGTTTATGAGAGAACAGGCGGATTATATCATTGATACAAGCAAACTTCTGACCCGTGAATTAAAACGTGAAATTATCAGGATTTTTGTACAGAATCAGAACTTCAAGAGTCTGATGATCACAGTGCAGTCCTTTGGATTCAAATACGGAATCCCTGCCGATTCCGATCTGGTCGTGGATGTGAGATTCATACCGAACCCGTTCTATGTGGAAAACCTGCGGCCTCTGACGGGGAACGATCAGCCGATCATAGATTTTGTGATGGGACAGAAGCAGACGGGAGAATTTCTGAAGCTGTATGAAGACCTTCTGAAGTTTCTGATTCCGAATTATATCAATGAGGGGAAAAATCAACTCATTCTGTCTGTGGGATGTACCGGGGGGCGGCATCGTTCTGTCGTTCTTGCCAATGCAATTTACCATCACCTGAAGGAAAATTCAGAGTATGGCGTGCGAATTGAACATCGGGACATTGACAGGGAAGCCAGCCGCTGGAAAAAGAATAACGAGGATGCGTGATGTCTTTTTCACAACAGGTAAAGCAGGAACTTTTCGGGAAGGTTCCGCAGACACGGCACTGTCAGCTGGCAGAGCTTTCGGCGTTTGTGCGCCTTTCGGGAACACTGGAAGGCGATGGAGACAAAAATGCGGAAAGCGCTCTGACATTCAGGCCGGAGAATTCTTTGAGCGGTCAAAAGATCTTTACTTTATTGAGCAAAGCATTTAATATAAACATTGTTGCAGCCGAGGCGAACGGGAATATCGTGAGGGAAAGAAACGGCATTTTCCACATTACGGATCCGGAACTTTCCGAAAAGATCTATCGTGCAACCACGAATTCCACAGTCCTGAAACTTGTGTGCTGCAGACAATCTTTTTTAAGAGGTGCATTCCTTGCGACGGGATCCATCAGTGCACCCGAGAAGTACTATCATCTGGAACTTGTGTGTCAGAGCAGGGACAATGCGGAACTTCTGCAGAACATCATGGAGACCTTCGATCTGGATGCGAAAATCGTCCGGAGGAAGAGAGACTATGTTGTCTATCTGAAGGAAGGCGAACAGATTGTGACGGTACTGGGACTGATGGGGGCGAGCAGGTCATTTCTGGACCTGGAAAATATCCGTGTTGTAAAGGAAATGCGCGGAAGTGTGAACCGGATTGTAAACTGTGAGACAGCGAATCTGGGAAAGACGATCAAGTCGGCAGTAAAGCAGGCGGACGATATTCGCTATATTCAAAAATGCGGAGCGTTCGGGAGACTGAAGCCGGCACTTCAGGAAATGGCATCGGTCCGGCTGGAACACCCGGATGCATCGCTTGCTGAGCTTGGACGTTACCTTAACCCGCCAATCGGAAAATCCGGGGTAAATCACAGACTTCATCGGCTTAGTGAGATAGCAGAGGATTTAAGGAAGGAAAAAAAGGGATCGGACCGAAGAACTGAAACGGTACTTTCCTGAGATGTGAACAAAGAGGAGGATTTGAGCATTATGATTCGGAAGGATGTTGTAGTTCAACTGGACAGCCGGATGGAAACAAGACCGGTAGCCTTACTGGTGCAAATTGCAAGCAGCTATGACAGTGAGATTCACCTTGAAGCGGAAAACCGCAGGGTGAATGCAAAGAGTATCATGGGAATGATGACTCTCGGACTGGAAAACGGACTGGAAGTGACAGTTACGGCCAATGGTGCGGATGAAGCGGATGCAGTTGCAAAGATTGCGGAGTATCTGACACGCGGTAAAGTTTCAGAATAAGTAATGCGGAAATAGATAAAAGAGATCCTGCGGATAAGAATCAGAATTGATTTTTATCCGGAAGATCTCTTTTTTTATATAACCCTGGAATGGGATTCTTACCGGCCGGTCTTATCTGTCAGCCTTCATCAGGTGCATATGAACACAGAGAAACGGGACGACAGCTGTGAGGAAAAATCCCATGAGGGAGTAACGGACGGTTACAAGCACAGCGGAAGTGTTGGAAATGCCTCGGCCGATCACTTCGATGGCGAGCATACCGGCAATGGCGATGAGAAAACGGGTGATGTATTGGGATCTTCTGCCCTCGTTTTGAAAGCGGATCCATTTGTTTTCAATCAGAGCGCCGACGGAAAACCCGATGGCAAGTCCGGCGGATTCGAAAGAGTCCTTTGCGAGCAGAAAATCGACGCTTCCGTTCCAGGTGAGAAATCCTCCGAGCAAAAGCAGGATTCCTGAAAAAGCGAGCAGAAAACCGAGAAGAATCGTGTCTAATCTTCCGCGAAATGCAGACCAGGGCTTTTGGATCAGCAAGGTGACGGCACATCCGATCAGAAAACCGACGCCGACATCAAGGGGCGTATGACATCCGAGCCACATCCTTGAAAAGGGAACGAGAATCATCAGGGCGATTACAATTCGTTTGAGAGTGCGGTTTTTCTTCTGCGAAAGCAGAAGAGAGGTCCCGATGGATTCGGTACTCTGCGTATGAACACTGGGAAATGAATACCCGGTTGCCGTCGACAGGGCAGGTTTGGAAGCATGAAAGTCCGGATCCAGAATCCATGGGCGGGGAATGCGGAAACTGAGTTTTAATCCCTGTGCAAGAAGAAGGGATGTGAAAAAGGCCGTGCCTGTTCCACAGGTCTCTTTTTTATTGACGTTCAGATAAAGCCAGGCAATGATGCCGGCGGCAACAACGGGGTTACCGATATCGCTGATGATGAGCATCAGCGTATCGAGAACAGGATTTCGAAGTCCTGCAAGAAGTCTTAAAAATTCCATAACATATCCTTTTATGAATGTTTCGTATTCGTCAGGCGATCGGGATTATTTTCACAGTCCCGGCTTACGCGGAACCAGTAACGATAGGCCTGCCGGAAACCGAGTTTTCGATACAGGGCCTTGGCAGGAGCGTTGTCTGTGACAACCTGAAGATACGCTTTTTTGGCACCCAGACGCTTTCCTTCATTTAATATGGTACGGACAACGGAGGAAGCGTACCCCTTCCGGCGGTAAGCCTCATCGACGTGAATGGCATAGATGCCCACATAATCCCGGTCCAGAATGCCGAGGCCTGTGGCAACGATTCTCTCGTTTTCCACTGCGGAGACAGCGATTTCATCCTTTGGAATGGCTGCGTACATGGAAGGAACAATCCGACGGTGTACGATATTTGTCGTCCCTTTCAATGCAAAAAGACCTTCGATCCACTGATAGCTGACCTGATTTTCGACATGGAGAGGAATATCGGAAGGAAAGTCAAAGGAGAGAGGAAAATCGTCAAGGTCTTTTACCATGACAGTGGTATGATGCTGAATTTCATAATTCCGCTGCTCCAAAAAGTAATCGAGCATCGGATCTCCGATCGGCGAGATTTTGAAAATGCAGGGGGTTTGCCATCTCTCGTATATTTTCTCGCAATACGGCACTTTTTCCTTAAGTGCAAGGAGTGAGGGACCGATCTGTTCGACGCAATTGGTCCGATGTGTGTAAAAATAAGAAAAACGCAGAATCCATCCGTCATATACCTGCATCTGGTGGGAAGGCCAGGCATTGAGGGAAAGATCTTCAATAGTTTTTATTTCTGAATCCATAAATACCTTCTATATTATTAGTTGCCGTTCTCGTGCACGATCCCGGCTTGACGAAAGCCCTCATATTTTATAAGATGAGGAACGGGAATATGTATGTCTGCTGCAAGGCCGCGACGAAATCCGCCGCGTGCATTTGAACGGAATTCATGAAAAATTCCTGATAGAATTATACCGTAGGAGATAAGGGTACCGCAACCCTTGCGGCCGATCGGGCCTTATTTATGAATTGAATCTCAGGAGGACTGCAATATGTCTAAATTCCTTAAATTTATAGTCAATATATTTCTGATCTGCGCGATCCTGATTGCCGCGGCAATTCTGATACCGCCGCTTGCAGGTGTCCAGACGACAATTGTGGACACGGCATCCATGGATACAAACCTTCCGCTGGGGTCTATCACATATTCGACGGATGTTGATGTATCCAAGATCAAAACGGGAGATGAAGTCTTAAAGGATAACAGTACTTCCACATATGCCTACATTGTAAAAGAGATTAACCGTGACAACGATACGTTTACGGTTGTCAATGCAATGGATCAGAATGCCCGGACGGAAGAAATCACGCTGCGGAACAGTGTTCCGAAGGTGGCGGTCGTGGTCCCTTACATCGGCTATGTCATTATTGCGATGCACAGCACAGAGGGAATTGTCATCATCGCACTTGTTGTGGCGCTGATCGTGATCCTTTTTATTCTTTCGGAACTCTGGAAGGAAAAGCCGGAGGATGAGGAAGAGGAAAACGAAGAAAAAAGTCAGAAGACATACAGCTTCGTGGAAGGCGAAGAAGAAAAACGCGGCGTCAATGCGGAAACGGAAGAGGAAGCGCCGCTGACGGACAGCGATACTGCAGTTCCTGATGCGGAGGGTACGGAGATATCTGATTCGGCCGATGAGGAACAGGAAACGTCTGCCGAAGCGACAGCGCCGGAGAACGAAGAAGAAAAACTTCCGGAAGTATCTATAGAAGAGGAAGCTGCTTCCGAACAGACCGGAAATGAAGAAAAAGCACCGGAAATCACTCTGGAGGTGAAGGCCGAGGAGCAGCATAATCCGGGAGATGACCTGGAAAAAGCTCTTGCAGGCATTTATTCGGAATCGGATAAGGCGAAAAATGCAAATGCATCCGCGCCAAAGACCGATCGCCTGCCTGCCGGAGCGGATCAAAGCGAAGAGACCGATGCCCGCAGGGACGTGACCATAGATGAACCGAAGCCGCAGGAAGAACCGGAACAGCAGGAAGAAGAACAGATAAAGCCGGGAGATACACAGGAGTTCCATCTGGAGACGGAACCGAAGGAAGAAACGGCGGACTCTGATGCATATGATCTTTCCGATGTAATTGAGAGGGCGACGAAGGAAGCCGAAAAAGAGGCTGAAAAAGAGGCCGGAAACGAAAGAAAGGAAGAACCGGCAGGAGACACAGCACCGGAAACTGCGGAAGCGGCAGCCGGACAGGAACAAAAGCCTGCAGACGAAGAGCCGGAACCGGAGGACGAGGAACCGGAGCAGTTTGTTCCCGTGGAACATGCGACACTGGATGAACTTCTGGATCAGGCGAAGAAAAACGGAGATGAACCGGATGTCAGCAAAGACGATGCGACCGGAATCACAATCGTGGACTATTCGGGAACACTGTAAAAACTTAAGAAGTTTTAGAAAAACCCCTTGCATTGGCAAGGGGTTTTGTGTATACTAATAGCCGCTGTGACATTGATAGCTATGAAGCGTGAAGTTGCTGCGCATAGTACGCAGGTTC
>CAYYEB010000104.1:0-6700 GCA_964470725.1 uncultured Lachnospiraceae bacterium
CAGTCGCATCTCACCATGGGAGGAGAAAAACCCTCCTTTATGGCAAGATTCTGTGAGGAGTACAGTAATAAAGAACAGAGACATTAAACCTATCAGAAATGAAATGGGGTGAAAAGATGAAGCTTAATTATATTACACTGAATCACAGCATCTACAGCAAAGATGAAAACGGGAGAATCCTTGCGGAAGTGACCTTTCCTGAAAAGGAACCGGGAGTATTCTGCGTAGACGGGACATATGTCTGTGAGGATCTTCTGGCTCACGGAATTGAAGAGGAGCTCATGGATCTGGCAGTAAAGAAAATCCGGGAACAGCACGGGAAGATTACGGCCACGGCTCCTTATGCAAAAAAATACCTGCATGAGAGACATCTGATGTGATTTTGCCGGTGAAATAGTTAGGATACGAATGCGATTTGGCAAAATCACCTCCCGGACACGAATCAAAAACGATTTTGAGTGCCGGGAGGTGTATTTTGCCGGATTGCATGACATAGATAGGCTATAGATTGCTTTCGACATTCTTCAGAACAAACGTATTTTTATTAAAATCCAGTATCCCCTCTTCCTTCATATTGGAAAGCTCCCGTGTCATTGCGCTCCGGTTGGAGTCGAGATATGCGGCAAGCTCTGAACGGTTGAGGGGAATTTCAATATAATTAGACTGTTGCTTCTGAGCCTGAATGGACAGATAGGTGAGAATTTTCTCACGAAGGGTCGTTTTTGAAGTGACCTCAATCTTTTCCATCAGCTGAATATTTTTCTGACTGACGAGCTCCATCATATTTTCGATGACCTTATGATGAAAATCGCAGGATCTTCTGCAGGTGTGCAGAATCCGGTCAAAGGAGACAAAGACGATTCGACAATCTGAAGAGGCAATAAAATCCACATACGAGGTCTGTATCTGACGCACTGCAAATGTCTCTCCGAACAGCTCTCCCGGACCGACGGAAGTGAGGAGCGTCTGATTTCCCCATACATCTTCCTTTGTCATCAGAACGGTTCCTTCCCGGACAATTCCTACATTTTTCACCTGATCTTCCTCAAGATAAATTATTTCTCCCTTATGATATTTTTTTTCGTGACATGCCAGACAGACAAGAAGCGGAGAAAGATTTTCCGCGGAAATACCGTCAAAAAGAGGAAGATCATATATTTCAAATGTTTTCTTTTTCATTTTCCACCGTAAATAAAGTTTATGTAAAGATATGTCGCGCGGCTTTTTCATAGCCTGTCATCATTTTTTATCTTACCATTAAAATGTTGCAGACGCAACAAACATACCTCCATAGTTCAGCTATAGTTACACCATCAGATGAAATACATAACATGAACAAAGCGGTTGCGAAACGCGCAGTTCCGAATAGTATGGAGGAAAAATCAATGGAAAACAAGATGTTTTGCTTTCAGTGTCAGGAAACAGCAGGATGTAAAGGATGCACAATGTCAGGTGTCTGCGGTAAGAAACCTGATGTTGCCGCAATGCAGGATCTTCTGGTTTATGTGACGAAGGGCATTTCCTTTGTTGCGACGAGACTTCGTGCTGAGGGTACAGAGGTTTCGAAAGATATCAACCATCTTGTCACTGTGAATCTGTTTACGACAATTACAAACGCTAACTTTGATAAAGAAGCAATTATTGAAAGAATCAGTAATACAATTTCCGCCAAAAGAGAACTTCTTGCACTGCTTAAGGATCACACAAATCTTCCGGATGCAGCAACATGGGAAGGCGGAAGAAATGAATACGCCATGAAAGCTGCAACGGTTGGTGTACTGTCAACAAAGGATGAGGACATCCGTTCCCTTCGGGAGCTTATCACCTATGGCCTCAAGGGACTTGCGGCCTATACAAAGCATGCGAATGCCCTGATGAAGGATGATCCGGAGGTGGACATTTTCATTCAGAAAGCTTTGGCTGAGACACTGGATGATACGAAGACGGTGGATGATCTTGTGGCGCTGACTTTGGAAACAGGAAAATACGGTGTACAGGGAATGGCTGATCTTGATGCTGCAAATACAGGTGCATACGGCAATCCGGAAATTACAACTGTAGATATCGGTGTTCGTAAGAATCCGGGAATCCTTGTATCCGGTCATGACCTTAAGGATCTGGAAATGCTTCTGGAACAGACAAAGGGAACAGGCGTGGATGTCTATACGCATTCTGAAATGCTTCCGGCTCATTATTATCCGTTCTTTAAGAAATACGATAACTTTGCAGGCAATTACGGCAATGCATGGTGGAAACAGAAGGAAGAATTTGAAAGCTTCAATGGGCCGATCCTTATGACGACAAACTGCATTGTTCCGCCTAAGGACAGCTATAAAGACCGTCTCTGGACCACAGGCGCTGCAGGATATCCGGGCTGCAAGCACATCGATGCGGCCTATGGAGAGACAAAAGATTTCAGTGCTATTATTGAGCAGGCAAAGAAGTGTCCTGCACCGACGGAAATCGAAACAGGAACAATTGTCGGTGGATTTGCGCACGAACAGGTATTTGCACTTGCCGACAAGATTGTAGATGCAGTGAAGTCCGGAGCCATCAAAAAGTTTGTTGTCATGGCGGGCTGCGATGGCCGTCAGAAGTCCAGAAGTTATTACACAGAGTTTGCGGAGAAGCTTCCGAAGGACGTTGTGATTCTGACAGCGGGCTGTGCAAAGTATAAATATAACAAGCTGAACCTTGGTGACATCAATGGCATTCCGAGAGTTCTGGATGCAGGACAGTGCAATGATTCCTATTCGCTGGCACTGATCGCACTGAAGCTGAAGGAAATCTTCAAAGTTGACGATATCAACGATCTGCCGATTGTGTATAATATCGCCTGGTATGAGCAGAAGGCTGTGATTGTTCTTCTTGCGCTCCTGTCTCTTGGAGTGAAGAATATTCATCTCGGACCGACACTTCCGGCATTCCTTTCTCCGAATGTGGCAGATGTTCTGGTTAAGAATTTCGGCATTGCCGGAATTACAAATGTAGAAGATGATTTCAAGATCTTCGGCATTGAGGCATAAGGAGAACGTTGATACTGAAAACATAAGTTGTTCGGTCTGGTCTTTGGCGCTCATTGAGCGCCAAAGATGTACTTTAATGACAATTTATGGCAAGGAAGGATAAAAGAATGAGTGAGAATCTGGGACCGATTCATTATTGGATGTACAATAAAATCCAGCTTCAGGAGGAGCTGACCCGAGACATTGCGGACATGGCAAAGAGGCTGGGATGGAAAGAAATTTCCGAACATGATCTGGAAGGACGCTGCACACGTAATGACAGTCGCCCGCTTGATGAAGTCATTGATGAAAATAATATCCATGGATGGCTGCAGGGACACATCCACGAAGCGGAGGGAAGATATGCCCTTCTGGTGACGGAACTGCTGAAGAGTGATCCATCCCGTCTGGAGGATATGAAAAAGACGGCGTATGACTTCGGAAAAAGACATGCGTCCGATTCCGAGGCAACTGCCTTTGATCTCTACCATGATCTGGATGGGATACTGATCAACGGTATGCCCTGCGATCACATCAATGTGGTCACTGTACAGGAAGACGATCATTTTGTCTGGAATGAACTTGCGGATCTGCACTCCGGATACTGGGAAGATGTAAACGGAGATCCGGAAAATTACAGGATTCTGCGTGCGGAGGTGATCCGCGGAATCATTTCCGGCGCGAATTTTGATCTCCGCATTCCGGAAGAGGGAACGTACGAGATTATAAAAGAAGCAGCATAATCACAATATTTTGTATTTCAAGTCGGAATATCTAACAAAATATAGACAAAAAAAGTTCCGGATTTTCTACATGGAGATTCCGGGACTTTTTGTCTTTTTCGGTTGCACTTTTCCCGGACTCCAAATATAATGGTAGATGCGCGTTAAGATACTATATCTTGTTACTGAAACAGATCAAAAGACCAAGATGTTGATATTCTACACAAACGTAAGATTTGAACAATTGCCTGACTTCCGATGAACAGAACTTCATTGCTTTTTCGGGTGTTCGGCAGAATAGATTTTGTAACTATACTGTAACTGGGAAGGAGACAGAAGAATGTACGTTTACGACGAAAGCCTTGACGGAAATATGGATCTGGACGATGCCAGAATCTGTGTTATGAAGCGCTCGGGAGAACGCGTTCCGTTTGACGGCACAAAGATCGCCAATGCGATTGAGCGTGCCAATGTGGAAGAGGGAATCGTAAAGGAACGGCTCACAGAAGAAGAGATTTATGATATTACCCGCGGCATTGAAAAGGATGCAAGAAATGCGGGGCGTGATCTTTCAGTGGAGGAGATTCAGGATAAGGTAGAGGATTCCCTGATGCTGAGCGGTCACACCAAGGTTGCAAGACTGTATATTACGTATCGCTATAAGCATAACGAAATGCGTAAGATGAGCAATATCGATCAGAAGATTGCCGGCGTCGTGGAACGTGATAATGAAGAAGTCAAACAGGAAAATTCCAACAAGAATCCGACGGTCCTTTCAGTTCAGCGAGACTATATGGCCGGAGAGTGGAGCCGCTATTACACGAATAAGTATCTGCTTCCGGAAGAGATTGTAGAAGCTCATAAGGAAGGTATCATCCATTTTCATGATGCGGATTACTTTGCCCAGCATATGCATAACTGCTGCCTGGTAAATCTCGACGACATGCTTCAGAACGGAACCTGTATCAGCGGTACACATATCGATACGCCGAAGAGCTTCGCAACAGCATGTACAGTTGCTTCTCAGATCGTGGCACAGGTTGCGTCCAGCCAGTATGGCGGACAGACCATCACAATGAGTCATCTCGCTCCGTTTGTGGATGTCAGCCGTCAGAAGATCCGCAAAAGACTCGGTGAGGAATTAAAGGAAGCTGGTGTGCGGCTTTCAGATGAGAAATTCACAGAACTGGTGGAAAAGGAAGTCCGCAAGGAAGTGGAAAACGGATGCCAGACGATCCAGTACCAGCTGATTACGCTGCAGTCCACAAACGGGCAGGCACCGTTCGTAACCGTATTCCTGTATCTGCATGAGCTGCCGGAAGGACAGACGAGAGATGATCTTGCTCTGATCATTGAGGTGATGCTGGAACAGAGAATTCTCGGTGTCAAGGACCGGACGGGCGTCTATATCACACCTGCATTTCCAAAGCTGATTTATGTACTCCAGGAGGACAATATCCGGGAAGGCACACCGTATTTTTATCTGACGGAACTTGCCGCAAAGTGTACGGCAAAGAGAATGGTCCCGGATTACATTTCCGAAAAGAAGATGATGGAGCTCAAGGGGGGAGACGTCTATCCGTGCATGGGCTGCAGAAGCTTTTTGACACCGGATCGATTTACGGATGCCGGAAAGGGAAACATTGCGAAAGCAGGCAACTATGTGCCGGGGAAACATAAATATTATGGACGTTTCAATCAGGGTGTCGTGACCATCAATCTTGTGGATGCGGCATGTTCTTCCGGAAAGGATGAGGAAAAGTTCTGGAAGATCATGGAAGACAGACTGGAACTTTGTCACAGGGCGCTTCGACTGCGTCATGACAGACTCTGCGGCACACCATCGGATGTGGCACCGATTCTCTGGCAGGATGGAGCTCTGGCACGCTTAAAGCCGGGTGAAACAATTGATAAGCTTCTGTATGACGGATATTCCACGCTCTCTTTGGGATACGCAGGTCTTGCGGAGTGCGTTTACTATATGAAGGGAGTTTCTCATACAAGCGAAGAAGGCAAGGAATTCGGACTTCGTGTGATGCAGATGCTCAATGATAAATGCACACAGTGGAAGAAAGAAGAAAATATCGATTATTCCGTTTACGGAACACCGCTTGAATCCACAACGTATAAGTTTGCAAAGTGTTTGCAGAGACGTTTCGGAAAGATTCCGCATGTGACAGACAAGAATTACATCACAAACAGCTATCATGTACATGTGACAGAGCAGATCGACGCGTTCAGCAAACTTTCGAAGGAAGCTGTGTTCCAGCAGCTGAGCCCGGGCGGAGCTGTCAGCTATGTGGAAGTCCCGAATATGCAGAATAATATTCCGGCGGTTATCCGTGTCATGCAGCACATCTACAATACGATTCTTTATGCTGAGCTCAATACGAAGAGCGACTACTGTGATGTCTGCGGTTACGACGGCGAGATTGAAATTGTCAAGGATGATACAGGGAAACTCATCTGGAGATGCCCGAAGTGCGGCAACACGGATCAGAACAAGATGCATGTGGCAAGACGTACCTGCGGATACATCGGAACCCAGTTCTGGAACCAGGGGAGAACCGCCGAGATTGCGGATCGGGTGCTGCATCTGTAAAAATGCGACTTAATTTTTGTCAAGCTGAATTAATTTTGGTAACAAACGTGTTTTCGTCAAAATGCCCAAATACAATAATTCCGGTAAAATAACGAAGATTGAAATAACAAGAAAATCGTGCAGTGTAACAACTGCACGATTTTTTTGGGAAAAGCTTATCCAAGGGCATTTTTCAGAAATCTGTAACTCTATCTTTCCTATACGCTGCTGTTTATTATCTTCGCATTTATAATACTGAGGAGTAATTTATAAACAAAAGGATACTTAACATTGACAATATGTCTTATGCAACATATTATAATGATAAGATGAAGGGATGGAGTATATGTATCAAATAGAATTTTACGATCGTGAGGATGGAAGTTCTCCTG
>CAYYEB010000105.1:0-6558 GCA_964470725.1 uncultured Lachnospiraceae bacterium
GCCTTTAAGACGCTTAAGACTGTCTGGGCGAATTCATGAAGAATGATGTCTCCGGCATGATGCCCGTAAGTGTCGTTGCAGTGCTTGAAATTATCAATGTCGATAAAGGCGACGGCCTCGGCAGTGTTTTCGGCAAGCTGTTCATCGTAAAATCTGCGGTTGCGGACATTCGTGAGTCTGTCAGTATAGACTTCATAATTGAGTTCGACGATACGATTCGAAACCAGGTCTTTTCCATTCGAAGATGTAAATAATCCCTTGTTTAAGTGCTGGGCACATTCGATGACACAGGGAAAACCGTTTACCTCCACATAGAATGAACGGACCACAAAGAAAGAGCCGGAAAAAATATCCAGTTTTATCGTATTTTTATGTGTGCGCAGACATTGAATGGCCGTACAGTTGAGACAGCGGGATGTTCCTCCCATTGCCGCCCAGCAATTTCCGATATCTTCAGGCATGCCCTTTGAATTAAAAATGATTTTTTTCTGCCGTCTCGGATCGATCACCTGCACGATGTCAAATAATTTTTTATATTCTTCAATACGCAGCAGCAGCATTTCCAAAGAAAGTTTGGAATAGCTTCCGTCGTGTATGGACAATAAGGAAAATGAGGCCGTGTACATCTGATATGGGTTGGTGACCCGACTGCGCAGCGTCGCTCCGTAATATCCTCTGACTGAGCAGGAGTGGCCTGCCACGTGATGAATTTTTTTCATATGTGCACACCACGCAGCTGTTTCTTCAGGGAGCTTTGTGCTGCGGCTTAAAATGACAAAGACATCCATACTGATACGAGTGATAACGGCAATGTTATCCAGATCCTCAACGGCCAGCTTTCTTAATTGCCGAATCAGGTCAGCGGAGGCTTCCGTCCCGTAGGTTTTCTCCATGTATTGAATGGCAGAAATATAAACAATGGAAAGACTGTAATCATCTCCGTTCTGGCAATAATTGAGTTCATAGTCAGAGTAAGCATGCAGAAAATCAAGACCGGAAGATAAGATGCTGTCCTCAGGAGTGAGATGAGAAGTCAGGCCGTCATCGATATTCTGCACATATCCCATAATTCCGGTAATATCACCATTGTGATAGATCGGGAACTTGGACGTGCAAATATGATGAATTTTTCCGCCTTCGGTATATTCTTCCGTTTTTCCATTGAGAATGTGCCCATGCTTCAGAACACTTTCATCATCACGCATGAGCTCCCGATCATTGATGTGCCATCCGATCTCATGGTCATTTCGGCCGATGATTTTGTCCGGAGACGTGTGTCGATTCTTAAAATAGGAGTCGGATGCTCCGATAATCCGTCCTTTTGTATCCTTCCAGAAAAATTCCAGATCGGACTGATGGATAAGAGAGGTCCAGAGATCATCCGAAAGAGCGGAAGATTTCGGATCGGCATTTGAACCGACACTGATAAGGGAAGATGTATCTTCCCGGCAGATTTCCTTCAGACAGCACAGATACTGTGTCCTTCCATCGAGAAAGATGCCGCTGATCATGACCGCAGTCCATTTATAATCTCCGTCGGGATACTTCATTCGATAAAAAAGTGTATAATATCCCCGTGATGATTTTTTGAGATGAGACTGGATAAAATCCGGAGTCGATTCGAAATAAAAGCGATCCTTATCCTCCCAGTAGATCAGTGCGTCGAGAGTCGGGGATGGAAGCGTATCGATGATATCGCCTGCTTTCTCACCGATAATTTCCGAACGAACCACTTCCATGAGTCTGTTTCTGGGATCAATACGGTATACGGTATGGTAAGTATTTGCTATATTGCGCAAGATGCCGCGGTAGCGGCTTTCCTCGTCGACCGGAGTATTTCCCGTAATATCGGCACATTCAACCCAGAGCAGACGGATATTCTGCACGTTGGCGGCGCAGCGCACATGAAAACGATAGCTTTTCGGACCGACCACAATATAGGACACAATCGTTTCCTTACTTATGGAAGCCTTCAGTGCAGCACTGCGCAGGTTGATGCCGATGGATGTCTGATTGGAATTGGCAACCTCATCCATTTCATTCGGAGTCATTTGAAACCCGATTGTAAAAAAATGTTCTTTTAAGGACAGGCTGGGATAAATGATATGGATATTTTTATCCTGATATTCGGCAATCAGAAACATCTGATCTGCCGGGAAAACGGTAAGGCCGAGAATATCAAAAGCGGCCCGCTCGGTGGCATTTTCAGGCTCATACTTCTTCTCTTTAAATTGAACTGCCTGCTTTGCAAGAGGAAGCGGGCGTCCGTAATAATATCCCTGAATCTTTTCACAACCGATATCTTTCAGAAAGTCAAGCTGCTCCCGGGTCTCCACACCCTCACATAGTGTATGTACATGCAGCTCCTTGGCCATATTTATGACATGTCGGATGATTGCCTTTGTACGGTCATTGAAGTTTTTCATAAATACAAGGTCGAGCTTAATTAGATCGAAATCGAATTTGCTCAGTGTATTTAAAGAAGAATAGGCGCTTCCAAAGTCATCCATCCAGACGGTATATCCGGCATGATGAAAACGTGAGATCAGGTCATTCACGGCATCCGGATCGTCCATGACGGCGCTTTCCGTGATTTCAATGATCAGGTATTCAGGTTCAATGTCATACTTTCCTGCAGCACTTTCCACGACTTCCAGCGGATCGCAGGCAGCGAAGTCTCTCCTCGAAAAATTAAAGGAAACCGGGATGATCGGAAGACCCTTTTTCTTCTGTCTGGATAAATCATGGCAGACCTGTTCCACAACAAAACTGTCAAGTTTATAGGAAAGGTGGCGTTCCTCAAGGACCGGAACAAATTCATCCGGAGAAAGAAAGCCGTAAGTCGGATCATCCCAACGGGCCAGAGCTTCCATGCTGCATATTTTTTCGGTAAGTGAGCGGATCACAGGCTGGTAATAAACCAGAATATTTCCATGTAAAATGGCATCGTCGATATTATCCTGAATGTATTTTTTCCGGATGAGATCATCACTGAGACTTTTGGTGTAGACACGGCAGTAGTCGAGTCCCTTTCTGGCGATTGCATCACAGGCGATGCGGGCATTATCACACCAGGCGGAAAGTGACATTTCATTTGTCGGATGAACAATACCTGCCTTCAGCCACAGCTGAAAACTTTTTTTGAGCTTTAAGACACGTTCATGGCAGACCGATACTTTATCGAGAACATCGTCTCCGGTATAGTACACAAGAAAATGATCTGCATAAAAGCGTGCGATAAGATCAGTCTGAAAAACAGTCCGAATCAGTTCCGAAATCTGCCTGAGGCAGTGATTTCCCTGCTGAAGCCCGAACGTGTCGTTATAAATACGAAATGTCGAGATATTAAAATAGACAATGCTCGTATCTTTCCATTTTTCGGCCGGCAGTTCAGAGCGGTCTGCTTCTACGTGTTCAAGGAAAGAGAACATATTATAAGCGCCGGTTACGGGGTCTTCTTCATACATACGCTTACGGTCGGCATCTCCGCGGGATTTCTTCTGATCGTTCACTGAAGCCGAAGAAACTGTCCCTTCTGAAGGAGCAGACAGAGATTTTGCATTCTGTTCAGTTGAAGAGTTTTTATTTTTTGAGAATATACCGGCCATTATCTTTTGCCATCCTGTGAAAGTATTTTCTCCATTATAACAGATAGCGGCTAAATTTTGAGACGTTCTTGACAACAGTATTATAATAACCTCTGTTGGGGTTCAATCCTATGGTATACAGGGCCTTAAATCATGATTTGAGGCCTGTACCTAGAGTTATGTCTGATGAAATAAAAGCTTATCTCGGCCTAACAGGCTTTTTTACTCTTTGACAGCTGCTACTGTGAGTTTCGCATAAGAAAACTCTTTCCGTTGACAAGGTGTATGATTTCATTCTATAATTTCTTAATCCTATCAAATTAATCGGATTTTAAGGAAATTCGGGGTGAGTACATGCTGCATTATAAAGATGACTCGGTGAGAGACCTTCTGCTGGACGGGAAAATCGGTCTCGAAAAGGAAAGTCTCAGAATTATGGAAAACGGAGAACTGGCAAGGACACCGGATCCGTTTCCAAATGACAAACATATCGTCAAAGATTTTTGTGAAAATCAGGTGGAAGTCAATACGGATCCGTGGCCAAAGACAGAAGATGTGATCCGCGAACTTGTCGGACACACAAAACGGGTAAGAGAAGAGCTGAAAAAACGGGAGGAGAAGGAGCTTTTGTGGCCGTTTTCTAACCCGCCCTATCTCACCTCACCTTCAGATGTTCCGATTGCGCAGTATTCGGGAGAAGCGCATGAGAAGACGGTTTATCGGGAGTATCTTGCGAAAAAGTACGGAACATACCTTATGACATTTTCCGGTATTCATGTGAATTTTTCCTTCTCGGAAGAACTTCTTGAGACGGATTTCAGAGTAAGCGGCGAGAAGGATTTTCATCGATACAGGGACGATCTTTATCTTCGCCTTGCGGAACAAATGCTGAAAAGCGGCTGGATTTTGAATATTCTGACTTCCGCAAGTCCGGTGCTTGACGGTTCTTATGTGCGGAAAGAGGAGCGTGGCAGGGATATCGTAACAGAGTACGCTTCGGTGCGCTGCAGTGAGAAGGGGTACTGGAACCACTTTACTCCTGTCATGAATTACGATACTACGGATGCATATGTGGACAGTATCGGACGCTATGTGGATGAAGGACTTCTGTGGGCACCGTCGGAGCTGTATTTTCCGATTCGCTTAAAATCCGGAACCAAGTATACTCTGGAGCAGCTGCGAAAGGGATGGACTCATATCGAAATCCGGACCTTCGACTTAAATCCGCTTGTTCCGGAGGGAATTGAGCAAAAGGATGTGGAATTTGTACGGCTTTTGCTTGTCTATCTTGCGTCGGTAAAGCCGCATCGGATGACGGAAACGGAAAAGGCACAAGCGGTGGATTCCTTCAAGCGTGCGGCACATCTGTATCCGGAAAAGGAAATGATTCTTTCGGAAGACGGAAGAGAGTGTCCTATGACGGATGAAGCACTCAGAACGCTGGAGAAGATGTTCCGCTTTTATGAAAAACTTGAGCTTCCGGTCAATGATATATTGGAATTCGAATACCATAAACTCGAACATCCGGAAGATCGTTATGCATTTCAGGTACTTGAAAAATACAGTGGCGGATTTGTGGAAAAGGGACTTGCGCTGGCAAAGGAATTGATGAAATGCTGATATCCTGACAGATACCGTAGCTGCTGTAATGAGGAGGTGAAAAGAAATGTGCGAACTGTTCGGCGTGTGCTCTGCCGAAAAACTTGAGATCAATACGCTGTTGAAAACATTCTTCTCACACGGAAAGAAGAATCCGGACGGATGGGGAATGGCATCTTTCTATGGGGACAGTGTGTCTAACGAAAAGCAGCCGGAATCTTCTCTGAAAAGCAAATACCTGCGTCAGCGTCTGCAATCAAAGATAACCGTGACGAATTTCCTTGCGCATATTCGGGCTGCGACACGTGGTGATATGATTTATGATAACTGCCATCCCTTTACGGAAACCGATGCGGCAGGGCGAAGCTGGACCCTGATCCACAATGGAACGATTTTTGACTATGATCCATTGTCGAAATATGTTCCGATTCAGGAGGGAACGACCGACAGCGAGCGGATTCTGTTCTATGTCATTGACAAAATGAGTCAGGCGGAAAAGAAGGTCGGCCGGGATCTGACGGAAAAGGAACGCTTCGGCATACTTGATGAAATTGTCTGCGATATGTCTAAGGAAAATAAACTGAATCTGATCCTCTATGATGGTGAGGTGATGTATGTTCACACGAACTTTAAGGATAGCCTCTACCAAAGCAGAAGGGGAAAGGGTATCGTTTTTTCCACGACGGAACTGGATCATCTGGAAGAATATACCTGGGAACCGGTTCCGTTTACCCAGCTGCTTGCCTTTAAGAACGGACAGCTGATAGAAACAGGCACCAGACACGGACATGAATTTGTCTATACGGAGGAGAAACTGAGGCTGCTGTATCTGGATTACTCATCGCTTTAATTATTGGATATATGCTGTTGTCATCTTCACCGGCAAAACATATCCCCCGGCGCTCAAAAATATATCATATGCCTGCAGGTTATATTTTTATACGGAACCGGCATTTTTCAGGAACGAAGTCGTCTGGTATTCTGTTATTGTCCGACGAGAACAGCCGGGTCAATAAGGAACATGAAGATGAATCTCTTCAGGATGTGGAACTTACAACAACAGATGTTCCGAACTTTGACTCCTATACCACCGTGTTCCTCGGCTATCCGATCTGGTGGCAGGACGCTTCCTGGGTTGTCAATAACTTCGTAAAGAACAATGACTTCACAGGCAAGACGGTCATTCCATTCTGCACTTCCTCAGTTTCCGATATCGGACAGAGCGGAAAGCACCTTGAGAAAATGGCCGGAACAGGGAAGTGGCTTGACGGCCGGAGATTTTCCGGAAGCGCCTCAAAAGATGACGTGCAGAGCTGGATCAGTTCTTTGAATCTTTGATTGAAGCTTGAAACAAAAGGGAGCTGCAAATAGT
>CAYYEB010000106.1:0-6534 GCA_964470725.1 uncultured Lachnospiraceae bacterium
TGAATCTTTCCCAAAACGATCGCGCGGAGACTGTTCCAAGCGGAAGGCAAAGCAGGTTTGATAATCGTGTGGCCTGGGCAAGAACTTATCTTGATAAGGCGGAACTTATAGAAACTCCCGAGAGGGGGCAATATCGGATTACTGATGCAGGCAGAGAGGTTTTGGAATCAGGGGAAAAGATAGACATTAAATATTTGGAAAAATCTGATAAATTTAGAAAATTCCATAATGCTACATCAAATAAAGAAGTAGTAGCCGAGAGAGAAGAAAAGGAACAAACGCCAATAGAAATCTTGGATACTTCTTTTCAACAGATAAACGCAGCTTTGGCGGAAGAACTGATGGATGAAGTAATGAAGCTTACTCCAACCGAATTTGAAAAACTGGTAGTCAGATTGCTCTTGAAGATGGGCTATGGGAATGGAATTGATAATGCCGGTGTGGTTACACAACAGTCGAATGATGGCGGAATTGATGGAATCATCAAAGAAGATCAGCTTGGGTTCAGCAGTATTTATATTCAGGCAAAGCAGTGGTCCACTGATCAGACAGTGGGAAAACCGGAAATACAGAAGTTTGTCGGAGCTCTTCAGGGACAACAGGCGCAGAAGGGACTTTTCATTACTACTGCGAAATTTTCCGGCGGAGCATTGAAATATGCGGAAAATCTTTTAGGAGTCAAGGTTGTGCTGGTTGATGGAACTGCTCTGATGAGATTAATGATCAAACATAATCTTGGCGTTTCAATAGAACATGTTTATGAAGTGAAGAGATTGGACAGTGACTTTTTTACGGATGAATTGTAAAAATCTTTCATTTCTCTGAACGCTTAGAACAGATGAATAGTCTATTTCTGAAGATAAGGTACACTCAGGTTCAAGGAGGCCAATTTGAATTTACCAACTTTCATGCAACAGGTTGATGAATTGTGTGGAAAGATGTCACCGGCGCAGTACGCTTCGGCATTTCATGAGATGGCACGGGTACTGCCGGAGTCAGAGCGGCAGAATTTTCTCACTATTTTAATGAACAGTATCGATCCTCCCGAGGAAAGAACAGAGAAACATTCTGAAAATCTTGAGAAAGAAATTTCTGGAAGTCTGGAGACTTTGGAGCAGATTAACGATGGTAAAAAGCTTCTCCATGGTGAACTCAATGAAGAATACGATGAGTGGTACAGTAGCGATGATGAGGAGTTTCTACTTTATGATCCCCAGGGACTTCTGAAGGATATAGAGAACGCTGTCCGGCTCGTTCATACGTGTGTGGATCAGATGGAATATGAACACGGATACAGACTTGCTGACGCACTTTCTACAGTAGTCGTTTCCGCAGGGGGAGAGTATGTCGGGTGCATGGATGATCCGTTTACTATTTCCGATCTGTATTCGAAAGATCTCCTTGATGGAGATGAGGGGGATTTGGTGCGGGAATCTCTGTTTGTTACCTATATGGCTAATCCTTTGAGTGAGCGGGCAACGGAGATATTGCGTATATTGGAAAATTATCGATATTTTCATGTGACAATGGAACAGGTTGTGCAGATGGGGAATAGTGATCTGCCGGATTTTGATGAATTTTTACCTCTGTGGATTGAGGAGCTGGGTAAAAAAGAGGATTATTTTTCCGGAAAATACCTGGAGGAGGCACAATCCTTGTTGTTCGATACTCATCAACAGCTGGAAATGGCAGAAAAATATACTGAAACGCATCCGGAACTTTATCTGCAGTACCTTCAGAGTGAGAAAGATACACTTGATGCATCCGTGGCGGCGGAAATGAACAGGACCGGCCTTAAGGCGATGGATCAAATTCCTGCAGATTATAAGATTCGAGGTGAAGTTGCTCTTCTTACGGCTGCATATGACAGAAAAATGAACAATCCAAATCCGGGCAGCCTTGAATTTTGCTGGAGAGAGGCATTTCTCTCAGATTCATCTTCTATGAATTTTCTGAGAGTGCGCTTATATGATCCTCATTGGGAAAAGTTTTCTGCTGATATCAGACAGGAATATGAAGAACTTTACAGGAAGGCTTCTGAATCTAAATCCGGTTATTACGGTTACGGAGAATTGACGAAAAATGCATTATCAACGAAAGAATACTGCTGGATTTTATTTTGGGATCAGCGATTTGATAAAGTGATGCAAACGGACATGCGGATAAAAGCGGGACTTGGGTGGTCATATACTTTTATGAAAGAAGGATTGGCCGGATTCCTGCTGCTTTTATATAAGAAATCTGAAAATTCACTGTGTAGCAGAAAGAGACTTCCAAAGGGAGTTCATATCATGCTGCAGAATATAAAAAGCAGTATCGGATTTAGCCGGGATGAGTTTGAAAAAGGACTTGGCAGACTTGATACGGATATAAAAAAAGATGCCGATGAAGAATTGGAATATTTCCGGAATCTTTTTGAGAAATGGAAAGGCACAGTCAATTGTTCGGATGCCTGGGAGTGTGATCTAATTCGACAGATTCGAAAATGGATTTCATGTCGTGTGGACGGCATTGTAGGTGGACAGAAAAGAAATTATTACGGCGAATGCGCAGAGTATATTGCAGCATTTGGAGAAGTGCTGGAGTCTCGTGGCCAACATGGGGCCAAGAAGGATTTGATGATGAAATATCGACAGGAATATCCGAGGCATCGTGCTTTTCATCAGGAATTAAAGAGATTTGAATAGAGAAAACAGGAAAAGGATCTTGGAAAAATGACAGGCGAAATTCATATCTTGCGGAGCCCGAGCTTCCTCCTTTAGAATAGAAAGAACACTCCCATCATCGAGACCATGTATACATTTTTATATGGATCTGATGATGGATGAACGTGAGAAGTGTTGAACGAAGTGAAAGGAGGAGACACTATGCAGACGGGAATTAAGTCACGGGGCGACAAGTTTCTCTGGGTATGGCAGAAGGATAATTGCTTTTTCTATGGCTATGAAAATACCTGGGACGAAGCACATTTTGCGTTGAAACAGGCAATGAGCGACTCGAAAAGAGCAGAGAACTGTACGGTCGATGAATGCTTTTCGAATTTTATAGAAAATAAGCAGGGAGTACGGGAAACTACCTTATTAAAATACCGGCAGGTCTATCACAGTTTCATTCGCGAGTCGATCGGAAACATGCGGATGCGGAACATTACGGTGGAAACACTGGAAACATTGTTTGAAGCCATTGTGTATTCAGGCACCTCACCGATTACAACCGGAATGGTGAGGTCTCTTCTGTCAAATCTTTTCAAAATGGCCTTAAAGGAACGTATCATCGATACGGATCCGATGCCAATGGTCGAGATTCCGAGAAACAAAAAAGAAGTGCAAAAGAGAACTCCTTTTACGGAGGAGGAACTGCAGGAGCTGATCGGCCGCATACACAGAACCGATCTTCGGACAATTATTCAGCTTGGTGCCTGGACCGGTATGCGGGCGGGAGAAATACTGGGACTGCAGCGTGAAGACATTGATTTTAAGAATGAGTTGATCCGGGTGAGGCATACGCTGAGCGTTGTGCAGCGCAGGCTGATTCTGGAAGAGCCGAAAACCATGGCAGGACGGCGGGCGGTACCTGTTTCAAGGGAATGCCTTGTAATGCTCAAAGAATATATGGACAGCGATTTTGCGGAAATTCGTCGGAATCTTGCGCCAACCGACTATAAAAATTTTGTATTTCTTTCTTCAAAGGGGCTCCCGATTCCGGGAACATGCGTTGCCAACCATCTGAAAATGATTGTGACGAAAATGAAGGCGGACGGAGTGCTTCCGTCATATGGAAATTATACATTTCATTCTCTTCGCCATACATTTGCCACAAAATGCCTTTTAAAAGGCATGAAGCCAAAGGTATTGGCGACAATTCTGGGCCACAGCTCCACAAGGGTTACATTGGAAATCTATACGCATATCTGTGAGGACGATGAGAAGAACGAGATGCGAAGGATCGGACTCATTTGAGACGAATTTACGAACTTTTGACCACTATTTACGGACTTTTATTCAAAGTATTTACATGAAAATCTCAAAACCTATAATGACTTATGCGTGGATGTGATGGCCAGCATCAGACGATAAATCATGGAGGTTTTAAGAGATGAAGAGAAAAAAACTGTTGATGACATTGTTTGCGGGTTCAATGGCAGTCAGCATGGCGGTGCCGACGATGGCGGCCAATGTAAAGGATGCACCGGCGGATGGAGAGGCCTATCAAAAGGGACTTGTCACAATGTCATCTGCTCCGGCGGAGGGCCGGAAGAGCGCCTATTATGCGGTAGATGAGATTTTGGAAAATGCTGCGGCAAAACTGGATCAGAATGCAGCGGATGCCACTGACATACAAAAGACGTTCAATGCGGCGCTTTCGGAAGGTCTGAAAAAAACGGCAACAAAGGCTGAAGTCACATCGGTGCGTATCAATAACTCTCCCACAGGAAATACTCTGGCAACCGCAGGAGATGCCACCATCGGTGTGACAATTGACGGCACAAAATATTCTCTCGATGTGAAATGGGGAACGGACGTGGCAGATGCCATGGATGAGGCGGAGCAGATGGTTGCGACAAGTGCGCAGACAAGCGGTGGCACGATTCATACTGCTTTGACGGATGCATCGAACTATTTAACAACCAAAGGAGCTTTCAGTATCAGTAAACTGAAGGCACTTAAGATTTCGGATCCTGTGCTTGAAAAGAACACGTCATATACGGCTTCGGCTAAGATTACGAACGCTTCCGATTATGTGGCGCCGACGGCATCTTTGGCAGGTTCTTACAGGGTAACGATTAAGACATCTGTAAAGGGAAACGGGACGGATGTGCCGTCTTCTGTTTCTGCAAGCAGGGAAGTGACCTATACGATTACTCTTGCAAAGAGAGCTTCGGTACAGACAATTGCGCTGAAGGACAAGATTTCTCCGGCGAAAATCGGAAAGGCCTATGATATCAATGTGTCAATCAACGGAGAAAAGGATACTTCCGCAAGTGCTGTCACAACTTACGGGGTATCATTGGATGTATCCGATACCGGCACGGCTCATCTTACGGACAGTACAACTTCAAATACCGGAAAGGCGATTGTGTTCGACCAATTCGGTACGGTGAGCCTTACGGCTGCGACACCATACGGACACGATACGAGTACTACAGATCTGTCAAAGACAAAAAATTCCACATATACACTTTCCCGCCTGACATTAAGTAAAAACAAAACTACGCTGCAGACCTATCTGGACGACATCGATAAAACCGTCTCCCAGGCAGATGCTTCTACGGCGGATACCGCGGCAGCTGCTGCCAAAAAGCTGATGCAAAGCAAGATGGATGCGGTGTATAGTGACACGAAACCCTCTGTGGAAGTGTCAAATGTGATCAGTTTTGTACCGGCGGTGGCGGGAAATGCAACCGCTGCCAATGGAACGAAGGGTTCCTTTCTTGCTGATGTGACGGTTACGGATAAGAAGGTCGGAACGCTTTCGAAGCAATATCGCTTTGCGATTGCGGCAACATCCTATAAGACTTTCCCGGATGTCTCTGCAAAGAAGGGCGATCTTGCGGATGCAGTAGACTTCGGTGTAAGAAAGGGAATTATTGCAGGCTATACGGATGGAACATTCCGTCCGAATACGGCGGTGACAAGAGCCCAGTTTGTTACATTTCTCTATAGGCTGTCCGGAGCTGTTCCGGTTTCGGCCAATACGAAGTTTACGGACATTTCCGATCTGACCGGCAGGGATTTAAAGGATGCTGTCTGCTGGGCAGCCGCCAATAAGATCGCAACGGGATTTAAGGACGGGACATTTAAGCCGAATGATACGGTGACCCGGGAACAGGCAGCGGCTTTCCTGCACAGATATTATAAAGGAAACGTGACTTGGAAGGAGACATCATTTACGGATGTGAAATCCGGTTCCTGGTATGCAGAGGATGTGGCCTGGGGAGTGGATCATCATATCATCAATGGCTACAGATCTACCAGATTCGGCACGGGTGACAAAACAACCCGTGGCCAGGCGGTTCAGCTCATTTACAGAGCAGAGAAAGTGAGCGATTAAATCACAAAAATCATAGGATAAAATTCCGATCATCAAAAGTGACAGGACCTGTTCCATAATAAAACCCGATTATAAAAGCGCCTCCCGGCTGCTGCGGAAAATGCGGCGGCCGGGAGACATGCTGCTTTAAAAAAAGCCATGTTTAAGAGACTGTCAAATTCGCCAATTTTCCCCTTCAATATAGAGCAATATGCCGAAAATGCAGCGCATATCTTGCCGCTTTTTGCCGAAATTACTAATATGTATCGTATAAGTCTGTTGCATGCGCCTGTATGATTGCAAGCTTGCTTGCATAATCATACAGGCATATGCAACGACAACCGATATGAAGAAAAAAGCTACGCGAGCGGAGAGAGCGGAGCGATTTCTGAATATCGGTTAGCACAGCGGGAATTGCGAAGCAATGGAGCTGTGCGAAAGACTTATACAGTCTGTTGCATGCGCCTGTATGATTGCAAGCTTGCTTGCATAATCATACAGGCA
>CAYYEB010000107.1:0-6504 GCA_964470725.1 uncultured Lachnospiraceae bacterium
ACCTTCCCTTCTCCATGGGCAAAGGCTACAGCCGTGACCGCAACCTCTGGCACATCAGCCATGAAGGTCTTGAGCTTGAGGATCCGTCCCAGGCACCGAATTATGACAAGCTCCTGGTTCTGACCACACCTCCGGAAAAGGCTCCGGACAAGATGACGGACGTTACGATGACTTTTGAACAGGGTGTGCCAAAGACCCTCAACGGCAAGGCCATGAAGGTTTCCGATATCATCCGTGAACTCAACCGTCTCGGCGGTGAAAACGGCATCGGCATCATCGATATCGTCGAAAATCGTGTTGTGGGCATGAAGAGCCGCGGTGTCTATGAGACTCCGGGCGGCACGATCCTTATGGAAGCCCATGACCAGCTCGAAGAGCTCTGCCTCGACCGTGAGACAATGGAGGCGAAGAAGCGCCTCGGCAGCCAGCTTGCCCAGACAGTATACGAGGGCAAATGGTTCACACCTCTTCGTGAAGCCATCCAGGCATTTGTGGAATCCACTCAGAAGTATGTGACAGGTGAAGTGAAGCTGAAACTCTACAAGGGCAACATCATCAAGAACGGCACAACTTCACCGTACAGCCTCTACAATGAATCTCTCGCCTCCTTTACCACAGGAGACCTGTATGATCACCGTGATGCCGGCGGTTTCATCACTCTGTTCGGACTTCCTCTTACGGTTCGTGCAAAGGTTCTGCAGAACGTTGAAACAAAGACACAGACGAAATAATCAACTGCTTTATTCCCATTATAAAAGGACCGGGGCTTCCGCACATTCATGCGGAGGCCCCGGTCTCTTTCTTTTTCGCTATACCAAGTCCGAACTGTTAACGTGACTTCAAAAACTCATTTTCTCTTGCTCCGGCCTCATCCGTCGGATATTTTGCCACATATTCCGCGGCCTTCGCCTTGGCAGTTGCCCAGTCCTTTTTATTTTCATAGACAACAATTTCATTGTACAAAAGCCCCTGGTTGGCGCTTGCGTCATTCAGTTTGATGCCGGCTTCCACATTTTTCAGCGCACTGTCATAGTCCTGATCCGCAATGTCGCAAAGAGTCAGTCCATTATAGGCTCCCGCCTCGGCATCCTTGTTCTTCAGTGCGGATGTATAGACGGCTCTTGCGTCCGCCGTATCTTTCATCTTCAGATACACCTGTCCCAGAAGAAGAGAAGCCCGGGTGTGCTTCGGATTGGCCTTCAGCGCCGCAATCAGATTGTCTCTTGCGTCTTCATAATTTTCCAGATAAAAATTGACAAGCCCCTTGTTATAATTGTCATCGTCGTTCTGATTTGCAAGTTTCAGTGCCTTTTCCAGAAATTCCGATCCGTCTCCGTTTTTTCCAAGGCGGTCATAGCACTGGAAAATGTTAATATACAAATCGTATTCCGGCTTCTGCTCCGTCGCCGCCGTGAAGTCCTTCTTCGCTTCCTTATCCTTGTTCTCGCTCAGTTCTGCCCTTCCCCGAAGAAACAGAACATCCGCATCATCCGCGTTTCTCTTCAGAAGACTGTTGTAAATCTCCATTGCCTTGTCGCTCTGGCCATTATAACTGCGGCAATACGCAAGATAGAGATTGACGTCCCGATAAAAATCGCCGTCCTGTTTCTCAATATTCAATATACTTCGTTCAAAGGAAATGCAGGCCTCCGCATACTCGCCCCTTCGCATCTGGGAAATTCCGAGCCCGCGATAAGCCTCCGCAAGATAATATTTTGTTTTAATCGCACTTCGGAACTGCTTTTCCGCCGTTTTATAGTGTCCTGCCGTCAGTGCCTTACATCCTGCCCTGTAATAGGCCGACGCATCGCTTCTTGCGCATCCCGTCAGAAGTAATGCCGCTGCAAGGACAAGTATAATCCCCTTTTTCTTCAATCCCGACGAACTCCCTTTCCGTCTCAAGGATACTTATGCCTTTACGGCAAGCCCCTCTTTCTTAATGACATCAATTACCTGATCCACATATTTTTCGCAGATTGTATTCGTCTTCGCTTCCACCATCACACGGATCAGAGGTTCCGTGCCGCTTGCACGCATCAGAATTCTTCCGTCCTCTCCGAGTTCCTTTGTGACCTTATCGCAGGCTGCAAGAACCGCCGGATTTTTCTGAGCCGCTTCTTTATCGGCGACCCGGACATTCTTCAATACCTGCGGATAAGCCTTCATCTCCGAGGCAAGTGTTCCAAGGGTCGTCTTCTTATCCACAACGGCCTGCATAATCATAAGGCTCGTCAGAATTCCATCGCCGGTTGTCGCATATTTGCTGAAAATGATGTGACCGGACTGTTCGCCCCCAAGGGAATAGCCATGCTCCATCATGTTTTCCGCCACATACTTGTCTCCGACATTCGTCTGTTCATATCGCATGCCGTTTGCCTTCAGAGCCTTGTAGAGACCCAGATTGGACATTACTGTCGTGACAACCGTATTGTCCTTTAAGAGTCCCTCTTCCTTCAGATATTTTCCGCAAAGGAACATGATATGATCACCGTCAACCACGTTTCCGTGTTCATCCACAGCGAGGCACCGGTCTGCATCTCCGTCATAGGCAAATCCCATGTCGAGTCCGTTGTCCACCACATAATTCTGCAGGGCTTCGATATGTGTTGATCCGCATCCGCGGTTGATGTTCGTGCCATCCGGAGTATTGTTAAAGACCATCACCTTTGCTCCAAGTGCCTCAAAGACACTCTTGGCAATCGAAGAAGAGCTTCCGTTGGCACAGTCCAGTCCGATTCTCTTCCCCTGGCAGGCTACGGTCGGAACAGTCATCAGGTATCCGATATAGCGGTTTCGGCCTGCCTGATAATCGATGGTTCTTCCGATATGCTCTCTTTTCGCATACGGAAGTTCATCGATTTCCCCGTCGATATATTTTTCGATCTTTTCCTCAATTTCCGGCTCGATCTTCTGTCCGTTGGCGCGCATAATCTTGATTCCGTTATCGTAAAAAGGATTGTGGCTTGCAGAGATCATGACGCCGCAGTCAAATCCGCCCGTCCGAACAACATAGGATACAGACGGTGTCGTCGTCACATGAAGCAAAAGAGCATCCGCACCGGAAGAAGTAAGTCCCGATGAAATCGCATCCTCAAACATATAGCTGCTTCTTCTGGTATCTTTTCCGATTACAATCTTCGCCTTGCCGTCAGAATGATTCCGGCCGTAATACCATCCAAGATAACGGCCGACCTTAAATGCCTTCTCCGCCGTCAAAGTGACATTTGCCTCTCCTCGAAAACCGTCTGTACCAAAGTATTTACCCATGACTATTTCTCTCCTGTAGTTTCATTCTTGTTCGGTAAATTTCTATACAAAAATTTGCGCCGTCTTGCGTTCCAGGTCTTACGCGCCACTTCATCGCTGCGCAATGCCGCGCCGTGCCCAACCGGCTTATACGATATGTTGATCCGCCAGCTGTTCCTCACGTTCCCGTGAGGCAAGCGCGTCTATCAGTTCATCCAGATCTCCATCGATAATACTGTCTATTTTATGAAGAGTCAAATGAATCCTGTGATCCGTCACCCGTCCCTGAGGGAAATTATATGTACGGATCTTCTCGGATCTGTCACCGCTTCCGACCTGACTTCTGCGAAGATCCGCCCGCTCATCATGCTGTTTCTGAAGTTCCAGATCATACAGTTTCGCACGCAGAACCTGCATTGCCTTGGCCCGATTCTTCAGCTGAGACTTCTCATCCTGGCAGGAAATCACAATTCCCGTCGGAATATGTGTCAGCCGCACTGCCGAGTCTGTCGTATTCACACACTGACCGCCGTTTCCTGTGGCACGAAATACATCGATTCTGCAATCCTTCGGGTCGATATGAACGTCCACTTCCTTTGCCTCGGGCATGATTGCCACCGTTGCAGTGGAAGTCTGGATCTTTCCATTGCTTTCCGTTATCGGAATACGCTGTACCCTGTGCGTTCCGCTTTCATATTTCAGCCGGGAATAGACTCCTTTTCCGCTGATCATACAGGTGCATTCCTTAAAACCGCCAAGTCCGTTTTCATTACAGGACAGCATCTCCGTCTTCCAGCCTTTCCTGTCGGCGTATCGGCTGTACATACGATAAAGATCTGCTGCAAAGAGCGCGGCTTCATCTCCTCCGGCCCCGGCACGAATTTCCAGAATGACATTCCGGTCCGCATTCGGATCCTTTGGAAGCAGAAGTACTTTCAGCTTTTCGGTAAGCTGTTCCTCCTGTTTCATGGAATCATCCAGTTCTTCCTTCAGCATCTGTCTCATTTCCGGATCTTTTTCGGATTCCAGAAGTTCCGTGCTTTCCTTTTTATTTTCAACTGCCTTTTTATATTCTGAATAGGTATCCACAAGGGGCTGAATTTCAGCCTGTTCCTTCATAAGCTGTCTCAGTTTTCCGGAATCCTTCTGGACTTCCGGAGATGACATCTCATGAAGAATCTCCTTCATTCTTGTCTCCACCGTTTCCAATTTTTCAAACATCTGCAAAAATCACCAAACTTATTTCTTTTCTCCCAGAACCACGCGATCCCGTCCCGAAAGATCCTGATACAGGGAAACGTCAGCAAAGCCTTCCCGTTTCATAATTTCCTGTACCGATTCTCCCTCATCATATCCGATTTCAAACGCCAGTATACCCTTCGGATTCAGAAAATCCGATGCCTCCTGCGAAATTCTTCGATAAAAGATGAGACCGTCAGATCCCCCGTCCAGAGCGCTCTTTGGCTCGAAATCCCGCACTTCACTTTGAAGATCCGGAAGATCCCCTGACGGAATATATGGCGGGTTTGATGCAATTATATCATATGAACCGGTAAGAGCAGAGAACAAATCGCTCTTTACCACATTCGCTCTCTTTTCCATGCCGAATTTCTTCAGATTCTTTTTCGTCACATGAACCGCAGTCTCCGAAAGATCCGCTCCCGTTCCGTGAAGCTCCTCCGGTCCGTTCAGAAGGAGTGTCGTCAGAATGCATCCGCTGCCGCAGCACAGATCGAGCACGGACCGTTTTCCCTCAAGATGCGGCAGAAGCGCCTCAATCAGTGTCTCCGTATCATACCGCGGGATCAGCACTCCCGGCTCCACATAAAAGGTCTCACCATAAAAATAAGCCGTTCCGGTAATATACTGGAGCGGCTCATGTCTTGCCCGTCGTTTTATCAGAGACTGATATTTCTCTTTTACTTCTTCCGGTACATTTTCCTGCATATGAAGCGGATACGTGCTCGGTGTAAACCCGGAGACAAAAAGCAGAAGTTCCTTTGCATCATAGGCAGCATTTTCAATCCCGGTCTTCTCGAGTTTCTCTGCTCCGTTTCTCTTTAATTCCTGCCAGTTCACGACGCATCACCTATTCTTCCGTCCGAGGTTCCGGCCTCATAACTTTTCCAGTCAAAAACGGCCTCTACAGCGGCAATCGCCACCTCACACATCTTCTCATCCGGTTCATTTGTCACAAGCTTCTGCAGCGCCAGTCCGGGCTTCACAAGCACATCTATGATCGGTCCGTTATGACTTCCCGCATAGCGCAGTACTTCGTAGGAAACCCCCGCAATGATCGGAATCAGAATGAGTCTCCATACGACACGCATGACACCGGACTGAATTCCGAACAATCCGAGAATCAGAAATGCGATCACACTGATGACGATTGTGATCAGAAGGAAACTGGTTCCGCATCTTCTGTGCTGTCTTGAACTCTTCATGACATTTTCGACCGTCAGATCCATGTCATGTTCAATACAGTTGATGCACTTGTGCTCGGCCCCATGGTAGGAAAATGTTCTCTGAATGTCCTTCATCCTTGATATTGCCAGAAAATACCCGAAGAAAATGGCAATTCTGAGAATGGCCTCCGTAAAATTGACAAGCAGATTTCCCGCACCTGCGTGACGCAGAAGTCCTGCGATCCAGTATGGAAGCAATATAAAAAGGACTACCGAAAATGCCAGAGAAAAGATGATGGTCCCCGTCATCAGTGCCGTCCATGCGGGATCACTTTTTTCGGAGTTTTCCTTCTCTTCCTTCCCGTTCTCTTTCTTTTCGGAGTCTTTTTCCTCTTCCTCCTCATCTTCTTCAGCCGCAATATCTGCGGACCACATGAGCGTTGTAAAACCGATCACCAGGGAATCAATAAAAGACAGGGCGCCACGGATAATCGGAATATGCGTCCATTTTCCGTTTCCGAACACGCTTTTATAAGGCCGCACTTCTGTCTCTATCTCTCCATCGGGTCTGCGCACCGCCATGGAATACTGATCACGATTGCGCATCATAATTCCTTCGATCAGAGCCTGACCGCCTATTCCGCAGTTCTTCTGCATACTACTCCTTTTCACATACTTCTTTGGTTCGCCGGCAAGGATCTCTCCCGACTTTTCCATACTATACAGCAAAAGGGAACGAACTCATCGCCCGTTCCCTTTTTATACAGCCTTTTTCATCATCAGTTGTTTGCCAGACCGTACTTCTTGTTGAATGCTTCCACACGGCCACGAGCCTGTGTTGCCTTCTGCTGAC
>CAYYEB010000108.1:0-6487 GCA_964470725.1 uncultured Lachnospiraceae bacterium
GTTATCAAAGTACTGATATGCTTTGTGCAATTCGCTGTTTCCTCTCGTCGACAGCAAAAGGAATTATAACAGGTTGACTGCTTTTCGTCAACACTTTTTTCATTCTTTTTGCAACTCTTCAAGTGCTCCGGCTCATTTTCAATTTGCCTTCGCTGTGAAGCAGCTTGTTTATAGTATCATTCCTTTTCGTTTCTGTCAACACAATATTTTCTTTTTTTACGGCACATTTTTCACAGTAATGACAGCAGGAACTGCGGAAGATATTTTGCAATCAGATTGCCCCGATTGATTGAACTTAGTAACGCACTGCTTTCAATCTGCGTTTCCAATTCTCCGCCGAGCCGCGTAAACTGTAATGCAGATATGATCCCGAAAAGAATCCAGACCGTGATGAGACCGCTGATCAGCCCCAGTACAAGTCCCAGAGCCCGATTTACGGCTCCCGCACCTTTTCTCCTCGTAAGACGATTTAGTAATATCTCTATCACAATCCACAAAATTGCGGACAAAACAAATGCAGCAAGAAATCCTATTACGTTCAGGATAAAACCGGTCATCTTTTCCGCCGCAATTTTCCGCACCCCATTCACCTGAAGAGCGGAACCCACGATTGCAACCGCAAGTCCGCTGCCGTCGCGGCTTTCCTCATCGCCGCCCTTTCCAGCCTGATCCTCAAGAAATTGTTCACTTTGCGTTTCAACATATTCCCGGACATTTTTGCTGCCGCTTACCACTTCCGTAACGGGTTTTGTCAAAAACGCAGCTGTTACAAGAACCAGTACAAAAAAAATCATCGAAAAGAGCGTTTTGATAAACCCGCGGAAAAAACCGCGGGTCATGGCAAGTACAAGATATACGATTATTATGCCTGTCAATAAATTCAATCCAGACCTCTTTATCTGAGTTTTACGATCTCCATCGTCTGATCCGTCACTATCAGATAGCGGTTTCTCCCGACTTTCAAAACATCTCCTATGCTGCCTGCCTTTACCTGTCCCGAATACCTCAGGAAACCATTCATATTACGGATATCTATGCCGGAAGGTCCATAGAAAACAATCTGATTTCCGCTGACCTCCGCCTTCTGATACGCTTCATCCAAATCAGTCGAAGAAATCAGTTTTCCCGTTCCCGAATATGTCTGCAGCTCGTATTCCGCATTTTCGGAATCAGCCGAAAAACAGAATGCAAGATGAGATGCATCATGAAATGAGCTCACGATGTCTCTGCTGAAGTCTACATGATTCACTTCCGAAATTGAAGAAGTGCCCTCATATATGGAAAATCCGTTATCACGTACGGCAGCCATACGGCGATTCGTCAGATAATACACCTCCGGCACAATTGTCCCTGTCAGTTTGTCACTCCCGACCAGATTATTTTTCTTTCCCTGCCCGGCCTTGCCGAAATTATAAAAATTGAGAGTCGTGCTCACACTGCTTCCCTCAATCCGCAGGAAAGCCAGTGTCAATCCTTCCCCATTCGGAGAAAGCGCCAGATCCGCCGGGTATCCCGTTCCCGACATGCTGCTTTGGCCTCCGGCAATCGCCGATCCTTTTGCATCGCAATAAGAAAATTCTGTATTATCTCCGTTCTGAAGCAGCATAGCCACGGAATCCTCATTGGAAATGACCGCTTTTAAGATAGGTGCTGCCGTACTGAACTCAGATACCTTCCCCTTTGTATTATAAATGCAGACAGAAGTGCCTCTCTGATCATAAATCAGGATCTGGCTTCCGCAAATATCCGCCCGCGGACGGTCCATCGTAAAGGATTCATTCCAGATGCCCTCAAAATCCTGATCAAGCAAAGAAGCACCCTCCGTAGAATACCGAAGGATATATCCGTCTACGCACTCGTATGACGAAACGTTATCGGTTCGTTTTTCCTGTTTTACGACTGAATATGTGTGATATATGTGATGAGTCGTCGTGTACCAGATCACTATGGAAGCCGCAGCAAGTGCAATGACGGCAATCAGCGCAATCATTCGCCTGTTTCTTTGAACCTTCCTCTGCCGTTCGAGTTTTCTGCGGGCCGCTGCTGTATTTCCTGTCCTCTTTTTCCGATGACGTTTTTTTCTCAATCTGCCATCAGATCCGGACTTCTTTCGGCGTTTTACCTGTACCGCCGTCTCCCGCTCTTCACTTTTATCCGGCTTCTTCTGTTCGGCAAGCTCGATGGCCTTCGCCACTTTTTCCGCATCCGACAGTCCCTCAAACGGATTCTGTTCCGGACTCCGTTCCCGGTCATCAGCATCTTTCCCGGAATAATTTGTCATATCCTCCAGAACATCGCCCAGATCCAGCTCATCTATTTGATTTTGTCCGTTTTTTGTATATGGATTAGACATTTAAAGCTGTACTCTTCCCTCAAGCGCCCTCAGAAGTGTCACCTCATCAATATTTTCCAAATCGCCTCCCACCGGAACACCGCTTGCAATTCTCGTCACTTTGATTCCGGTCGGTTTGATCAGTTTGCTGATATACATTGCAGTCGTTTCCCCTTCCAAAGAAGAATTCGTTGCAATGATCACTTCTTTTACGTCTTCGGTTGACAGGCGTTTCATCAGTTCCTTCAGCCGGATATCGTCAGGACCGATACCCAGCATCGGAGAGATCGCGCCATGCAGGACGTGATAGACGCCCTCATATTTTCCTGTCTTTTCATAAGCAGCAAGATCCTGATCCGTTTCCACAACCATAATCGTAGAATGGTCCCGTTTCGGATTGCTGCAGATCGAGCAAAGCTCCGCATCCGTCAGACGGCAGCAGCTCTTACAGTAGTGTACATTCTTTCTCGTCTCTACAAGTGTCTGTGCCAGACGATTCACTTTTTCCTCCGGCATATTGATGATATGAAACGCAAGGCGCTGCGCCGTTTTGTTTCCAATGCCGGGCAACGATGCAAGCTGCTCAATCAAGTCACTGATATGTCCGCTGTAATATTTCAAAAATCATATCCCCATTTCCGGACGGCTTCGTGTTTCAGAACATTCCACCGCCAAGGCCGCCTGTCATCTTGCTGATATTTGCGGCATTTTCCTCATCCACCTGCTTCAGCACTTCATTGAACGCCGCAATAAGCATATCCTGAAGGTCTTCCACATCTTCCGGATCCAAAGCCTCAGGATCAATTGTAAGACTCTTGATTTCGCGCTTACCGGTCATTTCGATCTTTACGGTTCCACCGCCGGCAGATGCGTTAAATACCTTCTCCTCCAGAGCCTTCTGCTGCTCCGCCATCTGTGCCTGCATTTTCTGCGCCTGCTTCATCAGATTTTTCATATTGCCAGGCATCATTCCGCCATTGTATCCGCCTCTTTTGGACATATTTTTCTCCTCTATTATAAAAATTCGTCTTCATCCGATACATCGACCTGCACGCCTATCTTTGAACGATCAGAAAGGATCTGATCCACATCTATCGCCTTCAGATTCGACGTCGTGTCTTTTTTCATGTGAAGTTCCACGGAAATGTTTTTATGATATCGCTGCCTCACTACCTCTTCCAGCGCTTTTTTCAGGTTTTCATTTTCCACGGTATGCTCAGCCATAGCATCCGGACACTCAATGTAAAGTGTGTGATTTTCCGGATTTGAAGAGTCATACTGAGGCCTTGATTTCAATAAAACCGTCTTGCTGTAGCCGAACCCGTTGGGAAGGTTTCCCAGAAGCAGCTTCCATTCCGAACAGATCTTTTTCAAATCCTCAGGTGCGGCATTTCCCACTTCTTCCTTTGGAGCTGCATCTGTCAGAGGATCGTATTCATGTTCCTCCTGTACCTTTTCGGATGAGTTTGCACTTACCGGCAAAGCATACCTGCCGGAAGTAATTTCGTCAAGTTTTGTTTCCAGCATACGGATTCTGTCCAGCACATCATCGGTCTTGGTTCCTGTCTGCGGCCGGGACAGCCGAATCAGAACCACTTCCGTCAGAACTCTGCGATTTGTTGCAAAACGCATCTGATTTTGAAGGTCAGACAGAACCCTGATATAACGCATCACCGTATCCGCTGTCACTGTATTTCGAATATCCATCAGATCATCCATCTGTTCTTTGGATACATCGATATTTTCCTCCGCTTCTTCTCTTGTCGGAGAAGTCGCCGCAATCAGAAGATTACGCAGATACCAGATAAAGTCAGACACAAACTGACTGATTTCCATGCCGGATGAAATCTGTTTTTCGAAAATGCGAATCACGCGTCCCGTATCGCCCCTTGCCGCAGCGCGCACAATTCCGCCAAATACAGTCGTATCCGCTTCTCCAAGGGCCGTCAGTACCTTTTCATAGGTAAGCGGTTCTCCCATATAGAATGCCATGCACTGATCCAGAAGGGACAGTCCGTCACGCATTGACCCATCCGCAGCTCTCGCCACAAATCGAAGCGCCCGTTCCTCCGCCTCAACGCCTTCTTTTTCCGTCAGTTCCTTCATCCTGTCCACAATCGTGTCCACATCAATTCGATGAAAATCATAGCGTTGACAGCGCGAACGAATTGTAATCGGCACTTTTCCGACTTCCGTCGTCGCCAGAATGAAAATAACATAAGAAGGAGGTTCCTCCAGCGTTTTCAGCAGTGCGTTAAATGCCCCTGCCGACAGCATGTGAACCTCGTCGATAATATAGACCTTATATTTTCCTTCGGTAGGTCGATACTGAACTTCCTCAATAATCTCCCGAATATTATCGACGCCGTTGTTGGAGGCGGCGTCGATCTCAATGACATTCATGGAACTTCCATCAAGAACATGTCGGCAAGTCGTGCACTCATTGCACGGGCTGCCATTTACCGGATGCTCACAATTGACGGCCCGGGCAAGAATTTTTGCCACCGTTGTCTTCCCTGTTCCACGTGTTCCGCAAAACAGGTAGGCGTGCTGGAGCCTTCCGGTTTTGATCTGATTCCTGAGTGTTGTAACAATATGATCCTGCCCCTTTACCTCATCGAAGGTCTGAGGGCGGGCTTTTCTGTAAAGCGCTACATATGACATGAAAACCTCACCCGCACACTGCGGGTCCTGTCATCAGTCACCAAAGCTGATGCCGATGGACTTTGCAAGTTCCACTGTCTGATCATGCGGATCCACCATTTTAAGCTTACCCGCCGAATCTTCCAGTTTCACTTTCTTGATTTCCTGATTCTTTACGGCAACCATGATGCCGTATTCTCCCTTAATAATGCACTGTGCCGCATACGCACCGATCTTTGTGGACAATACTCTGTCAAACGGATCCGGAGAGCCTCCGCGCTGTACATGTCCCGGAACAGTGACACGAACCTCATAACCTGTCGCTTCCGTGATGTCTGCAGCCAGTTTATAGGAAATGGACGGATACTTTTCATGTATCTTGGCCATCTTCTTTTTCGCTTCTTTCTTGTCCAGTTTCGCAACTTCCTTCGGAATTGCGCCCTCTGCCACTGCAAGAATTGTGAATTTCTTACCGCTGTTGTGACGTTTCTCAATTGCCGCGCAAACCTTATTGATATCATAAGGAATTTCCGGAAGGAGAATCACATCGGCACCGGAAGCGACACCGGCGCTCAGTGTGAGCCACCCCACCTTATGTCCCATCACTTCCACAATAAAAACACGTCCGTGTGAAGATGCGGTCGTATGAATGCAGTCGATACACTTTGTTGCAATATCCACGGCTGACTGATATCCGAATGTCAGATCCGTTCCGTAGATATCATTATCGATTGTCTTCGGCAGATGAATGATATTCAGTCCCTCTTCCCGAAGAAGATTGGCCGTCTTCTGCGTTCCGTTTCCGCCGAGAATCACCAGACAGTTCAGACGAAGCTTGTAGTAATTCTGCTTCATCGCCTCTACCTTGTCAAGGCCGTTGGCATCCGGAACTCTCATCAGCTTGAACGGCTGACGTGAAGAACCGATAATTGTTCCGCCGCGTGTCAGAATACCGGAGAAATCTGCTGCAGTAAGGAGACGGTAATTTCCGTAAATCAGGCCCTTATATCCTTCTTCAAATCCGTAAATCTCCAGATCTTTGACATTGTTGCTGAGCCCCTTTACGACTCCGCGCATTGTTGCATTTAACGCCTGGCAATCACCGCCGCTTGTCAAAAGTCCTACTCTAAGCATATCCCATACCTCGCTCTCTTCCTTAATTTGCTGCCAGATACAGCAGTTGTTATCCAAGATCAGATAAAAATTTCCGTGTTATGACACCTCACGGAGTTTTTTGTTGTGAACATTATACAGCAGAGAAGTCATTTTTACAAAAAGATATTGTGCAATTGAGGATTTCGTTTTGGGAATTTTTTCACATACTGCGTTTCAAAAAAGGCAGGTCCGATGTGTCTCACCGGTCCTGCCTTCCAATCATTTATTTCAAAATTTTCACCGCACGCCTCACTCCGAAAATCATCCAACAGACGTAACCTCATCAGCCAGCTCGGCCCAGGCACCCTCACGTCACACGAAAGGTCTTCCTTAGTGCTGCTATGTTCCCATCCTGAC
>CAYYEB010000109.1:0-6437 GCA_964470725.1 uncultured Lachnospiraceae bacterium
CCCTTGATCATTCCGGTCTTCCGGTCAACAGTGACTCCCGGGAAATTTCCCACATGCTGATTGGATCCTGTCAGCTGATTGAACAGGGTTGTCTTCCCGGAATTCTGGTTTCCTGCAAGTGCAAATGTAAGCATTGTTCCATCCGGGAGTGGATGTTCATCCTTTTTTTCATGAAACTTTCCGCCTTCGCCAAGTCCCGGATGTTCATCCACACCATTGTTTGTCGCATCCAGATAAGGGTTCTCTACATGATCCGGCTTTTCAGCTTCTTTATTGCCCCGCTTTCTTTCTGCCTGCCTTTTCTTATAAGCTTCTTTGTCAATCCCGATCTGCTCCGCGTCCGAAAGCCGCAATGTCAGTTCGTATCCGTGGATCAGCAGTTCCATCGGGTCTCCCATAGGTGCATATTTCACCAAAGTGACTTCAGCACCCGGAATCACGCCCATATCGAGAAAATGTTGTCTCAGTGCACCCTTGCCACCAACCGTAGTAACTATGGCGCTCTCACCGATTTCAAGATCTCTCAGTGTCATACCGCGATCTCCTTCCTTTTTTGAATTCACCGTCTTCCATCAACTCCCGCATTTTCTTGTGTCTCTCAAAGAAAAATGCTGCGAAGTCAACTGTGGGAATTTCATCTGAAATGGTGAATTTTTTTTAATGCCTTGACTCATGCTATGAGTTCAATGTATCTTATCTATTGGAGATACTTTTATTTAATCAGACTGGTTGTCTTATTCTCACACCATGAGTTTTGCTGTTTACATATTAAGCTCATGCTATGAGTCTGTCAATCCTATACGCTGTAACTATGCTGAAAATATTGGAAAGGTAAATAAAAATTGGCACGCGGAAAAGCAATTACAAGAGAATTAGTTATTGAAAAGGCAATAGAAATGGCACAGGAACGTGGAATTGAAAATGTGACATATAATCAGCTTGCCAGAGAACTTAATATCCGTCCTCAATCCATGTACCGGTATGTAAAAAATATAAAAGAAGTAAAGATCATTTTGCTCAGGACCTTTCTGACCGAACTTGTTACTGCCCTGCAGCATGCTGCAGCAGAAAAATCTCCTAAAGAATCTTTACTTGCATTTTCCACGGAATTATATGATCAGTGTCACCGGAATTCATGTTACTACGAAAGTCTGGAGATGATGCATACATATGGCATGCAGCCGGAATTAAAAGAACCGCTTGGCAACCTGACCGACATCGTGGAATCCCAGGTGAAACTGCTAAAACCTGAGGAAACTGCACGATACACGCAACTTTTCATGGCAACGACAATCGGATATGCGCACATGGCAATCAGTCCCTTCTTTCCGAAAAACCTGCGGCACAGCAGAGATACCTATATAAAGTCCATGAAGGAATTTATCGACAAAATATTCTGATGAGAAAGCTTTCCTTCTCCATAAAGGGAAGGGAATAGTGGTTACGCTTTTTCACCTCTCTTTAATACAATCCGGTTTTTGCCATGTTCAAAAAGATCGACCTGCAGCATGTCCTCCATCATTGTCATCCAGTCATATTCGCCGGCAAAACATATCTCCCGGCGCTCAAAAACGTTTTCGATTCGCGTCCGGGAGATAGTTTTGTCCAGCTTATATTCCAATATAAATGCCGTTTTACTTTCTTAATCAGTATAAATATATAGCATACCACAATGCAAAGCAATTATTGTACTTTTCATAAAAGCAGAGCTATATTACTTATAGATCGCAAAAGAAGATCTGATTTATATCCTGTCCTGACCTATAATATATAAAAGCAGGATTACAATAAATATACATTACATGGAGGAAAATGATATGAGTAAAACATTAGTTGCTTATTTTTCAGCAGGCGGAAACACAAAAGCAAAGGCAGAAGAACTCGCTTCGGCAGTGGGAGCGGATCTTTTTGAAATCGCTCCGGTAAAGCGGTATACAAAAGAAGATCTCGACTGGACGAATAAGCGCAGCCGCAGCACCGTCGAAGCCCAGGATGCTTCTTCCCGTCCTGCCATTGAGAAGAAGATTGAAAGTCCGGAACAGTATGATAAAGTTGCGGTAGGATTTCCTGTCTGGTGGTATACGGCTCCGCGTATCATTGAGACATTCCTTGATGAAAATGATCTGTCAGGCAAAAAGATCTATGTCTTTGCCACATCCGGCGGAAGCGGCGTAGACAAATGTGTCAATGATCTGAAGAAGCTCTATCCGAACCTTGACTTTGAAAGCGGAAAGCTCTTAAACGGAAGCATTGACAAAGAGGATGTCAGGAACTGGCTCGCATAAGGCAGAGCATTTCTTATCCTGATTCAGGGATAAATCTGATTTCAATCTACGCAGTTTCTTTTTTCACGTGTACTAACTTCAACTTGAATAAAAAAGCAACCGCTATAACCATTCAATTGGTTGATAGCGGTTGTTTTCTTTCACGTAAATTCAAAATGACTGCGCCCGCTTTCCTCTCCTCACGACACTTCGCATATACACAATTCCATATGCCAAAGCCATACAGACTGCGACAACCAGCGCGTATCCAACATAATATCCGACACCGCTGCCGAACGTATCCGCTATGGCGATCAGAGGCGACCCCGGTGAAGGAATATTCAAAAACCCGTAATTGACCTTAAAATGGTGATCAAACGGAATCAGAACGGCCGCATAGACACTCAGAAAGAGAATCGGTGACCAGATCCGGTGAACCGAAGGACGAAGTCTCCCCTCCTCTATTGCCAGAAGAACTGTCATATCGATCGACCAATGTACGAGAAATCCCGCAATACTCATAAAGGATACGGAAGGATACATGGTCCAGTCCGGGAATAAAATTGCAAGAAAGGCTCCCGGCAGGATCGGGAAATACAGCACCTCTCCAAGCCACTTCCAGTCTGTCAGTGCATACAAAAATACCAGATAGGAAGCCAAGGAACAGATATGTAGCGGAAGTGTTGTGATATCGTAGACTCCCAGAATCATTCTGTAGAGCGCCTGTGCGATCTGCCAAAGGAGCGAAGACCATGCCATAAAGCGAAAGAGCCGGCTGCCATGATTTTTTTCCCGGTTCTCTTTTGCATTTTCGTTTTTTATAGCTCCTGTCTTATCCGGAAATTCAGGACCATCTGCCTGTTTTTTCCATACTCTTCCGTGCACCAAAAGAAGCAAGGCCGCCGATCCTACCAGGATCAGCAGCCAGAGAATGTGTTCTTTTCCAAATAATTTCCATTCTTCCCTTTGCGGAAGCTGTGTTTCATATGTCCAGAAATACTTCATGACCTTTTTCTCCGAGGAAAATCATTTTTCCTTCTTTACGGATCGGATTTCAAACTCCTCGCCTTCGATAATCATGGCGCTCAGCTTTTTTCCAAAGACACATCCCGTGTCAAGACAGATAAATCCCTTTTCCGGAAGCGGAAGCTTCGTCCCTTCACGCAGGATCATATAATTCTTTCCCGGCATCCACCAGACAACTTCTTTCATGGGTGTATGTCCTCCGATGCCAAGCTTTCCCTCATACTCTCCATAGGAAACTCCGCGGTCCCACAACATGGTCACCTGATCATTTTCTTCCGGAGTTTCGCTTACAAGGCCTGCATGCACGCAGATGAACTGATCCGTCTCCAGCCAATAGGGCATCTCTTCCACCAGAGGTTTTGCGGTATACACCGTATCATTGTGAGTGCGAAAGGATGAGATTGTTTTCTGACCACCATTCAGATTCCAGAGACGGATCTTTGAAAAATCATTGGTGGTATCCAGAAGCATCTGATCATGATTTCCACGAAGAAGAACCAGGCGATCACCGAACATTTTCTGCATCTTCTGAATTCTTCGAAATACCTCATAAGAGCTTTTCCCACGATCAAAATAGTCCCCGAGAAAAATCAATCTGTCCTTCAAAGGATTAATCTGTACTTTTTCAAGGAGAAGTTCCAGTTCCCGATCACAACCGTGGACATCCGTCATGATGATTGTGCGTCCGGGATAGCGGGTCATATCCCGAAGGCCCGGTACCGCATCCGGATTCTTTGACCGGTCGTCGATTTTCTCTAGCACAAGTCCCTCCCCTTATTGCGCCCCGGCTTTTACCGCCCACCTGAACTTTGTTGAGTGTGCCCGGGGGTTTTGATAACACTCCTCTTTGGACGGACGAATCACGTCGCGGGATACACTCTGATATATCCCGATCTTAGAATCGTTCTTAAAGGATTTTTTCACCAGTCTGTCCTCTCCGGAATGAAACGTCAGTATTGCAGCTTTTCCTCCGGGAACCAGCGCATCCGGAAGCTTTTCAAGAAAGGCGTAAAGTACTTCAAACTCACTATTCACATCGATTCGCAGAGCCTGGAACACACGTGCACACGACTTCTTCTGTGCCTCTTCCAATTCCCTTGAGGATGCATTCTTAAAATCTTTACTCTTTGCAAGTGCGTCTTCAATAATGTTCCGAAGATCAGTTGTCGTTTCGATCTTTTTTCCGGACCTGTAGGCACGGTGAACCGCTTCCGCAATCTCATGCGCATACGGCTCATCGGAATTTTCTATCATCATGCCTTCAAATTCTTCTTTTGAAACAGAAGCCAGGCGTTCTGCTGCCGATTCTCCTTTCTCCGGATCAAATCGAAGATCCAAAGGCCCATCTGTTTTATAAGAAAAACCACGGTCCGGATTATCAATCTGCATGGAGGAAACTCCGAGATCCGCCAGCACAAAATCAAAAGGGCCGTACTCTTCTGCCACCTTATCAATATTAACAAAATTCGTATGGATCGGTGTCCATATTTCTTCTGAATATCCCTGATCTCTCAACCTTTTTGTCGTCTTCTTGATTTCAATCGGATCAATATCAAGAGAATAAAGATGTCCCCGGCCTTCCAGTTTCTCCAGCATTTTCTGCGTATGGCCACCGTATCCGAGTGTGCAGTCAAGTCCCTTCTGTCCGGGCCTAATATCCAGAAACTCCAGTATCTCTTTGCTCATAATAGGGATATGCATGCCGGCCGGCGTATTTCCCTTTTCAATTACATGACGGATTTCATCCTGATATTTCTCAGGCTGCAGTTCTTTGTACTTTTCTTCAAAACGCTTCGGGTATTTTCCTGAGTAATGCGGACGTCTTTTATGCTTTTGTTCCATTTCCTTCACTTTCCGCTTTTTCGATCTGATCCAGCATTCCCTTTGTCTCCTCATCTTTTGTCAGTTCGTAGACAATATTTAGGAAATACTTTGCAGTCCTTAAGTCTCCCTCTTCATAGTTATGCTTTCCTGTAGACCATGCGATTCCGATCACATCAGGATCCGCATGCGTCATAAATCCATAGCGTCCTTCGTATTCCTTAAAATCATCCGGAATCGGCGGGTGAAGATCCACCCCGGCCGCCTTTGCCTGTCCATGAATATAATCAATTTCATTTTCCGCTTCCTGATTTTTTTCATCGAAAGTCAGGCTCAGAAGATTGAAGGCGAGTGCCGGCTGCCAATCTTCTCTTTCGGAAAAGAAATATCCGAAATTACGCATACACTGTGCAATGGCCTTTGATGAAAACGCGTTGTGAAGAACCTCCATTGTCGCATCTGCAAACTTATTCAGTTTTCCTTCCTGCTTATAGGTATCTGCAATCTGCAGTCCGATTGTCGAACTCACCGGATTGTACCGAAGAGCTTTATTGAAAGAAGCGCGTGCCGCCCCCATTTCCGCATTTTCCGAAAGCAGATACCCGTTCAGAAAATAAAGCCTTCCGACGGCTTCATCGGCCCGCTCGATCTGGCGCTTTGTATTGGAACGATACATATAAATGACCTGCTCAAAGGGGTCATCAAAGGAACGGAATTCCTGATCCGTAGTGTCCTGATAGAGCTTGTCATGCTCCACCTTTTTGATCTCATCCGCCAAAGTTTTTCGCGCGTCGGTCATATGCCCCTGATTCATCTGCGCCTGTGCCTTGTTCATTGCCTCGTTGATCTCGGTATCCTGTCGAAGCAGCATATCCATCATTTTGCGCTCTTTTTCAGGCATCATCTGACGCAGAATTTCCGCGCACCCGCGTGCCACATCTTCCGCGTATTCGGAATTTTTATACTGTTCCACCTGATCATAAAGATACTGTGCATCCCGCCTCGGATCTCCGGTCAATCCGGATTGGATATCGTTCATGATATTCTGTAAATTCATCTTTATCACCCTTTTACTTATGTTTTTATCAGAGACAGTATCATACCACACACTGCTCTGCATCATCCAACTTTTACTCCCGTCTTTCAGGATACCCGAATAGAAAAGCCGTTTCAACACATTTCGAAAATTGATTGACAATGCTTCGCATCAATGAGTATAATAAAGTACTGCTTAAGTATCTCATATTATTCAATGAGATATAAAAGCAATCATTCTCTTGGGCTTGTACTGGTTTCGACGGGGTTTTTGAAGTCGGGGCAGCCATC
>CAYYEB010000110.1:0-6339 GCA_964470725.1 uncultured Lachnospiraceae bacterium
CTCTTGCAGCATTTAAGGACGTGGATAATGGTCTCGATATCGTCGAGCAGAAAACTGGAGCAACTGGAAAATCTCTCGAAGGCATGCAGGATAGTGTAAAACATCTTGCTACCACGATCCCGACCGACTTTGAAACCGCCGGTGCTGCCGTTGGTGAAGTAAATACCCGTTTTGGTTTAACGGGGAAAGCTCTCGAAGATCTCTCCGGAAAGTTTATTAAATTTGCTTCCCTGAATGATACGGACGTCTCCACTTCTGTTGATAACGTTTCTTCTGTCCTGAATGCCTTCGGCCAGTCCACAGATGATGCCGGAGATCTGCTGGATGCCCTGAATGCGACAGGTCAGGCGACCGGCATCTCAATGGATACGCTGGCAAATGATCTGTCCCAGAATGCGGTCCAGTTTAAAGAGATGGGATTAAACGCCCAGCAGGCCTCCGGCTTCATGGGTATGGTGGAAATGTCCGGCCTTGATACCTCGACCGCAATGGCGGGCCTGAAGAAGGCCATGAAGAATGCGGCAGACGACGGAATGTCCCTTGATGATGCCTTAAAAGGATTCTCGAAGACGATGAATTCGAATGCCTCCGACACGGACAAACTCTCCGCTGCCTATGACCTGTTCGGAAGCAAGGCCGGTGCCGCTATCTATAACGCCGTAAAGACTGGGAAACTGAACCTTGATGATCTCTCCGGGACGCTCGGGAATTTTGCAGGAAGTGTGGATAACACTTTCAATGAAACCCTTGACCCCATTGATCAGTTTCAGATGACACTGAATTCACTAAAGATTGTCGGCGCGGATATTGGAAACTCCCTCGCGACTGTGCTTGCACCAGTGCTGCAGGATATCTCTGCCGCACTTCAGAAATTTGCAGATGTATGGAGTCAGATCCCCGGCCCGGTACAGGAAACTATCGTAAAGATTGCGCTGGTGGCTGCCGCCATTGGCCCGGTCCTGATCGTGATCGGGAAACTGATCGCCTCCGTCGGCACGATTCTTACTGTCATTCCAAAGATCACCTCGGCAATCACAACGGTGAAAACTGTGATGACCGCGCTTAATGCCACAATGGCGGCAAACCCTATCGGTCTTGTGATTGTCGCAATCACGGCTCTTGTAGCTGCATTCATTTACCTCTGGAACAACTGTGAGAGCTTCCGAAACTTCTGGATCAAGCTCTGGGATGACATTAAAAATGTGGCCGTCACGGTATTTAACTCCTTGAAAGATTTCTTCACAACGATCTGGAGCGCAATCACGGCTGTCTTTACCAGCGCTGTAAATGGGATCAGCTCATTTCTCTCCGGCGCGTGGTCTGGGATTCAGTCCGTCGTTACGACTGTGATGAATGCCATCAGCTCCGTAATTCAGACGGTCTGGAATGGAATCAAGGCATTCTTTACGACGATCCTCACTGCCATTCAGGCTGTGGTCACGACTTACTTCAATATCTATAAAACCGTGATTACCACAGTGCTGACTGCAATTCAGGCGGTCGTTACGACGATCTGGAATGCAATCAAAGCGGTCATCACCACAGTCGTCACAGCAATCGGCACCGTAGTATCTGCCGGATGGAACACCATCAAGAATGTCACTTCTACGGTATTCAATGGCATCAAATCGATTGCAACTTCAATCTGGAATGGCATCCAGTCCGCCGTGATGTCTGTCGTAAATGCGATGAAGAGTGGAATTACTGGTGCTTTCAATGCGATCAAGAGTACGATTACCGGAATCTTAAACGGCATCAAAGGGACCTTTTCTTCCGTATTCAATGGCATCTGGAGCTTTGTCTCTGGTGTCGTGAATAAGCTGAAAGGCGTATTCAACTTCAGCTGGAGCCTCCCTAAGATCAAACTGCCGCACTTCACCGTATCCGGCCAATTTGGCCTGAACCCGCCAAGCATCCCACACTTCTCTGTCTCCTGGTATAAGAAGGCGATGGAAGGCGGCATGATCTTAAAAGATGCGACGATCTTCGGCCAGTCGAACGGAACGCTTCTCGGCGGCGGGGAAGCCGGGGATGAAGCTGTTGTCGGCGTGGACAGCTTAAAAAGCATGATCAAGGATGCAGTGAGTGACTCCAATGCTGCCTACAATGGGCCTCTCATCAACATCGAAACCATGAGTGTCCGAAGCGACGATGATATCCGAAAGATCTCCCAGCAGCTGAACAGTCTGCTTGTTGGAAGCCGTCGGGCGAAAGGAACAGTGATCTGAATGGGATTCAAATTTAACGGCAGGACAAGCCAGAGTTTCGGCCTTGCCACCAGAATGACAAAAGAAAACCGGATGCCGGATTTCACCAATAACACGATCACCGTTCCGGGACGCGAAGGCCTGTTTGACTTCGGAGAAACCGGCGGAGAACGAAAGATTGAGATCTCCTGCTTCATTCCACCTGGGAAAACAGACGAAGATTTCCTTGCCAGGAAAGACGAAATCATCGCATGGTTGAATCCGGACATTGGCCTTTGTGAGCTTATTCTCGATAAGGAACCGGGAAGAATCTACAAAGCCCGTCTTGATGGCGGCTTCTCCTTTGATAAGGCCGTGCGGAATTCCTGCACCTTTGATCTTACCTTCCTCTGCCCGGACCCATACGCTTATGCCGAGAAGGATGAAACCTTTGAGTTTACAGAACCCGGAACCGTCACAGTAAACCGAGAACTTGGCAATGCCGATTCCCTCCCGACCTACTTCTTCTCTGCAGATCTTCCGAAAGGAAAAAGTGCCATTGTGACGACGAACGGGAAGAAGCTCGAGGTCACCGGAAAGCTGGGCAAAGATGAAATCCTTGTCATCGATTCTGCCCTGATGACCGCCAAGGTCACTGATGCCGATGGAAACACTCTCCGGAATGGACTGCCGCTTCTTACCAGCATGAACTTTCCGGCCCTGAAGCCCGGTGCAAACACAATCGATGTGGATGCTGAATCCACCACGGCAAAAGTAATCGGGCGACTGAACACACAGGATGTATTCACCGGACAGGTTCCGTCCTCCTGGGGACCTGATGGTCTTTGGCGATTCAATGAGGTTAATCCTGATTCAGACACCTGCCTTGCAGATTCCTCTGGAAAAAACCGAAAAGTCTTCATCAGTGGATGGAGCGGCACAACAGCAACTTCAAAATCCGGACACCTCGGGCGGTATTTCCGCATGAACACCAATAACCCAGCAAGTGAGAAGACATACCTCAAGGTCACTAATGATGGCACTCTCTTCTCCAACCTTGGAGCAACCATCGCTGTTGGTGGCTGGTTTATGCCAACTACGTATTCCGTCGGGAATACCTTCTGTCCACTTTTGAATACCAGGTATGGCCCAGGACAGCCGATTTTCTACTTGTCTCTTGTTTCTGCAAAGCCACGGATTATGCTTTACGACTCTGCAGGAACATTGATTCTGGATCAGTCCGTAAAAACGCCATTTGCATTAGAGAAGAACAACTGGTATTTCATCGTCTGCCTGATCAAACCAGACGCCAAGACCGCGCAGTATGTTGTTGGCCATCGGGAAACCGGTGAAGTGTTCCTCTCTGATGTGCTTACTTTCACGGGAACGCTGAACCGCTCCTGCACAGCAGATCTGATCTGGGGCATGCACGCAGACTCCTACTGGTATGCAGGAAGTTTCGATGACTGGTTCCTCGATTGCCACTCCAGCCTTACTGCGGATGATATTGCTACCTGGTTTAAGGAATCTCTCTCGGCAAATGCGGCAGACTCGGATGGATCTGTAGATGGCCTTTCGACATTGGATGTTGTTTCGCTTAAGGCAGCCAACTCTTCCTACCCGGCAAGCGGAATTCTTACTACTGCTGCCATTTCCTACGGAATCGAAGGGACCTGCTATGTGGAGACAGATGCAGATCTTCCAGATGGGACAAGCATCTCTATTGAGACAGCAACATCGGAGGATCTCTCGACCTGGAGTGAATGGGCAGCCATCGGGTCGGATGGAACGATTCAGTCTGCTCCGGCGAAGTATATCCGGTTCCGGGCTACTCTCGCCACAACAGATACATCAAAAACGCCAACGCTAAAAAGCATCAGTCTCTCTACTCCGGGAGAATCAGCCTTCCGAAAACTCACCATCAACGCACACAGTCGGTGGAGGTAACACATGGAAAATGATAAACAGCTCGTCGTCCTCGACAAGGACGGGAATCAGGAAGCGGTGCTTGAAAATGCCTACGATATCATTATTACAGGTGAGATCAACGGCATCGATACTGTGGAATTCAACATTCCTTTCCGGGATGAGAAACGACAATACATTGAAAACGAAAAACAGATCCAGGTTGGCAGCGATTTCTATCGCATCCGAACAGTGACAGATGAAAAGAATGAACAGGGAACGGCCATTACTTCTGTCTACGCGGAAGCGGCATTTTATGACCTCGGCTTCTCCGTCAAAAAAGCTCAGATAGACTTCAATGCAGATACAGCGGATGTCCCGATGGCCTTTGCTCTTCAAGATACCGACTGGAATCTTGGAACCGTCAATGTCCGCACCAAGCGCACATGGACCTGTCAGGAGAAGAACGCCCTCGCTATTCTGCGGCAGGTACAGAATCTCCACGGCGGCGACCTGATCTTCGATAATGCAAACCGGACCGTGAGCCTTCTCACCTTCAGTGGAACAGACTCCGGAGCCCTGTTCTGCTACAAGAAAAACATGAAGTCCATCAAACGCGTCATTGATACGCAAAGCCTCATCACCCGGCTTTATGCCTACGGCAAAGACGGCATGACCTTTGCCAGCATCAATGATGGTAAAGAATACGTTGAGGACACCAGTTATACCAGAGAAATCCGGGTATCAACCCTTGACTGCTCGAATTTCACCAACCCCTACCAGATGCTTGAATACACCCAGATGCGGCTTGCCGATTATGCAAGTCCCCGCATTTCCTATGTATTGAATGCGATGGACCTGTCGGTTCTCACCGGCTACGAGCACGAAACATGGAAGCTCGGCGATATCGTCACGGTAAAAGATGATGAGTTGAACCTCTCCATTAAAACAAGAATCGTCCGCCGGGAATACAACCTTCGGGAGCCCTGGAATACCGTGCTGGAGCTTTCTACTACGCTCCGGGAACTCGGAGACTCCTCCTCACAATGGGATGCTGCCGCCGATACGCTTGCCGGAGCAAACCTGGTGGACAGTCAGGAAATGAAGGACCTCGTTCCGTTCAACCATCTGAAGAACTCCCGCGCCGACTCCGGTCTTTCCTACTGGGAGAATTCCGGATTTGAAGTGGACACGGAAAACGGTGTCTCCGGAAATGCGTCATTCAAATGCCAGGGAGCACTAAATACAACGAAAAGTCTCACCCAGACCGTGACCCCTGCCAACCGTGACAGCTACACCTTTTCCTGCCAGATCGCATCGGATGATCTGAAGAAAGGTGCAAATGGTCAGGTCGGCATCGAAGTCACCTTCGAATATGAGGATGGGACAACCGAAACGAGATTTATTGATCTGCTTTAAGGAGGCACTATGGCGAGTTTTTCTCATGTGGCGCAGGCCGTTACACCGCAGAACGGGCGTGTTAAAAAAATGCGTATCCGTGTCTGCGTGACCGACTGCACCGGGACCATCTATATCACGGACATGCTCCTTCAAGGTGGCTCTATTGCGACCGGCTGGGTAGGCCATGTCTCCGAAATCCAGTGGACACAGGATGGTGAGTGATATGCCGATTTTTACCCGTTTTACTGAAACAATCGATAAGAAGGAAAAGAAACGAATCGTCAGTATCACCATAAAGCCTTGTGTCACCGACTGTGAAGGTTCCGTCTGGTTTACCGATCTCATGCTGCAGGAAGGTGACCGACTGTCCGGATATGTGATCAATACAGGGACCGTTCTAGGAAAGCACGCAACCGGCGATGAATATGCCGTCACAGGCAAACGATTCTACAATGGCATCGTCCGTGGAAGTGCCACCTGCGTTATCTTCAATCTCGGGACGACCTCCACTGGTCTTGACTGGAAGGTTATCCCGAATCAGAACATGAAGGCCCAAAGCATTAGTCTCGGCCTCGGCGAAGGAGCACACAAGGCGACTTTCAATGCTGCTGCAAACGCTGGTGATGAACTGAATCTTCTTGCCTCTTCACGTCAATGCCTGAAGAACGGGACAACAACTTCGAAAGATGGATTCTTCCAGTATTCTGCTGCCGGAGACAGCAAGCACCCGGTCACGGTTGAAGATAAGAAATCGGCCCGTCTCTATGTAGAGTTCCAGGAATCAGAGGATGGTGACATTACCTGATAAAGCCATAAAAAGTTTCAAACTGTCTCATTGCATTGCTCA
>CAYYEB010000111.1:0-6282 GCA_964470725.1 uncultured Lachnospiraceae bacterium
GGTCAGAGTCATATTGACGGATTCATTGACAAGCTGTTCATAGTCACCGCCGCGATACCCCGGAAGTCCTTCTCTGATACGGTCAAAAATGACAATGGTCGAGTTGATTGAATATCCGAGAATCGTCAGCATAACAGCGATGAAGGATCCGCCTACGGAAATTCTCAAAATTGCGTAGGACATCAGCACGATTAATACATCATGGCACAAAGCCAGAACCGCTGAAATAGCAAATCGCAGATCTCTGAAACGGATGAAAATATACAGCAGCATCAGGATAACTGCAATCGTCACCGCAAGAATTGCATTCTTACGCATCTCGGATCCCACCGTACCCGAAATGGATTCCGTTGTAATCGTCGATTTATCCACGCCGAATTTGTCGGAAAGCTTCTGGGCCATTTTCTCACGTTCGTTGAGATTCAGCGTACGGGTCTTGATGATGACCTGATTGGATCCGACCACCTTCTGCATCTGGATATTGGCATCTCCTGTCACTTCACTTACGACAGGCTCCACTTCCTTATCCAGTTCATTCAAAGTGTAGTCCTTATTGAACTCTACGGTTGTGGACGTGCCTCCCAGAAACTCCATTGAGAAGTTCAGTGCTCTTTCACCCTTCGATGCATGATAGATCATCGATCCGACACCGACACATATAATAAGCACTGCCACAAGCAGGAATCGTGGCATATTCCGCACAAAATTAAAATGCGTATATTTCTTCTTCCGCGCCCATACCTTCGGATTACGAATACCTATTGCATATACGGCATTGACCAGTCGTCTTGAAACAAAGAGTGCCGTAAACATGGAAACCACAACGCCAAGTGCCAGTGTCATGGCAAATCCCTGAATTGTACCTGTACCGAGCACTCCCAGCACTGCTGCGGCAATCAGTGTTGTGATATTGCCATCGATGATCGCGCTGAGTGCTTTGTGGAATCCGGCGTCAATGGCATTTCTGACAGAGTTCCCTGCCGTAATCTCCTCCTGAATTCTGGAGTAGATAATGACGTTTGCATCCACGGCCATGCCGATGCCCAGGATAATACCCGCAATACCGGGCAGCGTCAGCGTCAGATCAAATGCATTCAAAAGGACGAGTATCAGCGATACATACATCAAAAGTGCAAACGACGCAATGACACCAGGCACCAGATAGAAGATAATCATGATCGCCATGACAATGCAAAGACCGATTGCTCCGCCCATCAGGGAAGTATGAATCGCTTCCTGTCCCAGCTGTGCGCCGACGACATTGGAACGAATTTCATGAAGTGTGAGGCTCAGACCTCCGATACGGATATAAGAAGCAAGCTGTTTTGCCTCTTCAATGGATTTCATACCCGTGATCTGCGCCTTGCCGTCTGTAATCGCGCTCTGGACGTTCGGAACCGAAACAAAGCGGCCATCATAATAGATACCGATGGACTGTTTGTTCTGCAAAGCCTTCTGTGTAGCTTCCGCAAACTTCTTCGTTCCGTCCTTTGTGAATGTCAGTTCCACGACATACTGATTACCCTTTGTCGTGTCTTCCTGCGTCACACCCCCCTGGGCGTCTGAAACATCCGTTCCCTCGCAGACAATAGATCCGTCCTTTTTCAGCGACTCAATGGTCTTTCCCTCTGCCAGATGATATTCCCCGTCAGATCCCAGGGAATAGTTCTGATTTCCGTCCGAATCAGTCTGGGCGATGAAATACAGAGAACCGGGAGTTCCCAGATCCTTGAGTATCTTGTCCGCATCGGAAACACCAGGTATTTCAACCGTGATACGGTTTTTGCCTTCCTTATAGACATTTGCTTCTGTGGAATACTCGGTCACACGCTGCTGCAGCTTGTACCTGGTATCCTCCATATCCTCTGAAGACGGATTCTTTTCATCCGCCTCATAGGTAATGGAAACACCTCCGGCAAGGTCGAGACCTGTCTTAATGTTTCTCATAGCGCCCGTGCCTGTCGGTCCCCAGCCCTTTAAGGATGTAAAAAGCAAAAGGACCGTAACGGCAATCATCACTATGATGGTAATCACACCATTACGCTTTTTCATTGTATCGTTTTCTCCTTACTACGGCTCACCTCAGGAAGCAGCCACCGTTTCGTCTGCGTCATCAGTTTCGTTCATCTGCGCTTCTGCAGCCTTCAGTGCAATCGCACATTCGATACGCTTTCTCTGAAGCTGACATCCGATTTCATAGACATCATTGATTCCACCGGTAAAATTGAAGGAATTGGCCGCACAGCCTCCGCTGCAGTAAAATCTTGCGAAGCACTTTGAGCATTCGTCCTTGGAATAGACATTTACCTTTTTGAATTCTTCCACAAGATCATTTCTTGTTACGCCGTCCTCCACATTTCCAAGAAGGAATTTATCGATGCCGACGAACTGATGACACGGATAGAGATCGCCCCATGGGGTAACGCCAAGATATTCAGAGCCTGCTCCGCATCCGGAAAGACGCTTATAGACGCAGGGACCACCTGTTAAATCTATCATAAAATGATAGAAATTAAAACCTCTGCCTTCTTTTTCTCTTTGAATCATTTCCTTCAGCAAAATATCGTACTGTTCACAGAGGACCGGTACATCCTCCGGACGGATCGCATAGTCCGCTTCCGGCGGAGCAACCACAGGTTCAATCGAGATTTCCTTGAATCCATGATCCGCCAAGTCAAGTACATCTTTCGCGAAGTCCAGATTCCAGTGTGTGTAAGTTCCCCGCACATAGTACTCAAGCCCGAGTTTTTCTCTTTCATCCGCGAACTTTTTAATCTTCGGGAGAATGATGTCATAGCTTCCGCTTCCCTTACGGAACGGACGCATCCGGTCATGGACTTCTTTTCTGCCGTCAATTGACAGAACCACATTTTTCATTTCCCGGTTGCAGAACTCCATGATTTCATCATTTAAGAGAACGCCGTTCGTTGTAATCGTAAACCGGAAGTGCTTATCATGGGTTTTCTCCAGCTCATGTCCGTACGCTACGAGTCCCTTGACTACATCCCAGTTCATCAGCGGTTCCCCGCCGAAAAAGTCCACTTCGAGATTTCTGCGATGTCCCGACTGCGCAACCAGGAAATCAAAGGCCTTCTTTCCGGTCTCAAGGCTCATCATGGCGCGTCTGCCATGGTATTCTCCCTCTTCCGCGAAGCAGTATTTACATGCCAGATTGCAGTCATGTGCCACATTCAGGCATAACGCTTTCGTAACCGTGGGGCGCTTTGAAAAGACTTCAATTGCCGGACGATACGGTTCCTCGGAATAAAGCATCTTATCGGCAATCAGCTCATCAATTTCCTGAAGAGCCTCATCAATTTCTCCATCATCATGATATTTCTGCCGCAGTATATTCTTTACTTCCGGTCTTTTCTGTGTCTGATTCATTGCGGAAATCGCATCATAGACAATATCATCCACCACATGAACTGCACCGCTTGGCACATCCATTACAATATTTAATCCGTTACTTTTATACTGATGAACCTGCATAGTCCTCCCTGCCATCTTTATACAATAATTGTATGCGCTGTCATGAAATGCTGCCGGTTTCTGCGGTATCTCATGACAACGCACACAGGCAGCGGCGATTAGGCCGCTGCCTGTGTCCATTCACTCTTCCTTAGTCGAAACTTATTACTTATGCTCGCAGCTCTGATTGCCGACTGTGCAGCTGGTCTTGCAAGCGGACTGGCAGGATGTCTGGCACTCGCCGCATCCGCCTTCCTTTAATGACTTCTGAAGGTTTCTTGTATTTATGTCTTTACGTGTTTCATAATGGTTCCTCCTTCGTTCTGAAAGACAATTGTCCTAAATATGTTGGCATATTATACCACATCTGCCCCATAGTGACAAGAAGCGGGTCAGCACAAACTCACCTCTCCCGTTTCAGTGCCAGTATGGCGGCCACCGCAGCCGCCAGGGAAGCCCCCGCCATCATGGCATAGAGAATTACTCCGGAATGATCTCCAGTCTGCGGAGTTGAAGTGCGAATCCTCCTCCGGGAAGTTTCTTCATAGGATTTATTCCCTGCAGAAGTACCGGAAGACCTCCCGTTTGTCTGATTTCCTGATGAAGAAGCTGTACGGCTTCCCGATGATGAAGACTGATTCGATGCCTTGGGTGCCAGAAGGTCTCCCTTATTTGACACTCCGGTATTTCGCTCGGGCGTTGCGGTAATGACCGCCCGCGCCGCATTCGTTTCATAACGCTTTGTCGTATCACCCACAATCTGTGTTGCACCTGAAGAGGCTCCAACTGTCTGCATCTGTCCGGCATCTCCTACCAGTACAGTTTCAGACTCAGTTTCCTTCGAAGGTTCCGGAATCGGAGCATTTGAAGGCAGATCAGCAGGTTCTGCCGTTGGCTCTAGAATTGCAGTGTTCTTTTCTTCCCTGTCCTTCTCTTGTACATTCGTCTCTGCAGGATTTTTTTCGTCGGAACTTTCTTTCTGAGCAGAAACTGCTTCTTCAGACTCAGCTTCTTTTTCCCCTGCGGAAGCCTCAGAAGATACAGACCCATTCCCGTCGCCTTCTGCTTCTTTCAGCTCTTCCGTCGGTGTTGTGAAACCTGCGGATGGAAATGATTCCGAAGCAGATTCATCTGTCGATTCGGCTCTGCTTTCGGCGCCGGACGTCGTCTGCGGATTCTCCGTTTCATCTGACCTGGCATCTGAGGAAACGGGATTCGCAACCGCTTTGATATTTTTCCGTTCTTTACGCAGGGAAAGCAGAACCGCTTTCTTCTCCGATTTCTGATCATTTCCCTCCGTTACCTCCGGAATCGGCGAGACTGCTTCAGCATCACCTTTTATTGCATTTTTTTCTTTCTCATCGCCGGTTTCCGGATCTGCAGTGTCTTTTTCTGCTTCCTCTTCAATTTCCGCAGAGGGACTTAATTCGGCTGCAGGCGTTTCGGAAATCTCCGCTTTTTCCGATGCCGGGGATGGCTGATTTTCCTCTCTTTTTTCCGCCTCCGGCGTCAATGTCTGATGTTCCGGGACATTCTTTGCTTCAGCCGTCGGAGACACCGTGACCGTTGGAGAAATTTTCAAACCATTATTACTTACAGTTTCTGTAACTCCTTTTGCCGGAATCCGGGTTGAAGCCATTGCCTCTCTGACGCTTCCGGTTCCAAGTCCTGCCGTCATCATTGCGGCAATTGCAATGGCGGCTCCCCTTGCTGCTAATTTATGTTTCATGTTCCATCGCCTTCTAAATATAAAAATCCAACAAACCTTATAGTATCACACATTTTCCGCAAGGGAAAGCCGCAGCATTGCTTTTTCCGGCACATTCGTCTATCATGCTTATATAATGATAATATAAGGAAGGATTTTTATGGCTGTCACTATCATTCAGATCATTATACTGATTCTTCTGATCAGTCTGTCTGCTTTTTTCTCTTCATCGGAAACCGCTCTGACAACAGTCAGCAGGATTCGCCTTCAGTCTCTTGCAGATGAAGGCAATAAACGGGCAAAACTCACTCTTTCTGTCATCGACAATCGTGCCAAGATGCTCAGTACCATTCTGATCGGTAACAATATCGCTAATCTTTCCGCTTCTTCACTCACCACGAGCGTTATGATGCAGCTGTTCGGCAGCATGGCTGTCGGTGTCGCAACCGGCATCCTGACTGTTTTGATTCTCATTTTCGGTGAAATCACTCCGAAAACAGCTGCCACCGTCAACGCCGAAAAGCTTTCCCTGCAGGTGGCTCCGGTGATTCATTTTCTGATGATCGTACTCACTCCTGTCATTTTCATTGTGGATCTGATGTCCCGCGGAATCTTAAAGCTTATCCATATTGATCCGGACAAAAAGGATTCCATGACCGAAACGGATCTTCGGGCTCTTGTTGATGTATCCCAGGAAGACGGAGTCATCGAAAAGGATGAACGAAACATGATCAACAACGTTGTGGATCTCAGCGATACCTACGCCAAGGAAATCATGATCCCGCGTATTGACATGACAACGGTATCCGTGGATGCAACCTATGACCAGATCATTGAGACATTTCGGAAGCATCACTTCACGAGGCTTCCTGTGTATGAAAATCGTCAGGAAAATATCATCGGCATTTTGAATATCAAGGATCTGCTCATGATATCCAAAGAGGACTTCACGGTGCGCAAGGTGATGCGTCCTCCGTATTTTACATATGAAATGAAAAATATTTCCGATCTGCTCGATGAAATGAGGCTCAACTCCCTTTCCGTTGTTATCGTCCTTGATGAATATGGAGCAGCTTCCGGAATGATCTCCATGGAAGACGTTC
>CAYYEB010000112.1:0-6277 GCA_964470725.1 uncultured Lachnospiraceae bacterium
ACCGTATTCACCATGCGGCACCTTGAGGGATGTATCACGAACCTCACGCTCTTTTTCACCGAAAATAGCACGAAGAAGTCTTTCTTCTGCTGTCAGCTCGGTCTCACCCTTCGGAGTCACCTTACCGACAAGGATATCACCGGCACGGACCTCTGCTCCGATACGGATGATTCCGCGATCATCGAGATCCTTCAGTGCGTCATCGCCGACACCCGGCACATCACGTGTGATCTCTTCCGGTCCGAGCTTCGTGTCACGGGATTCGCACTCATATTCCTCGATATGTACGGATGTGAAGACATCATCGCGTACAAGTCTTTCGGAAAGAAGGACGGCATCCTCGTAGTTGTAGCCTTCCCACTCAACGAATCCGATCAGCGGGTTCTTGCCGAGTCCGAGTTCTCCATGATAAGTGGACGGTCCGTCGGCAATGACAGTTCCGGCCTCCACATGCTCACCCTTATCGACAATCGGCTTCTGATTGTAGCAGTTGCTCTGGTTGGAGCGCATGTATTTGATCAGATGGTAATTTTCCTTCTCACCATCATCGTATGTCATTTCAATATCCGTAGAAGTTACGGATGTAATCGTTCCGTCCTTCTTTGCGATGACGCTGTCGCCGGAGTCGACCGCAGCCTTCTCCTCCATTCCGGTTCCGACATACGGGGCTTCCGTCGTCAGAAGCGGTACAGCCTGACGCTGCATGTTAGATCCCATGAGGGCACGGTTCGCATCGTCGTTCTGCAGGAACGGGATAAGTGATGTCGCGACGGAAAATACCATTTTCGGGGAGACATCCATGTAATCAAAGACTTTTCTGTCCCAGGACTGTGTAAGCTCTCTGTAACGGCCGGATACATTTTTATGAATAAAATGACCTTCCGCATCGAGAGGTTCGTTCGCCTGTGCGACATGATAGTTGTCTTCCTCATCGGCAGTCATGTAGCGGACTTCATTCGTGACGACCGGTTCATCGCCGGACTTATCGATCTTACGGTACGGAGCCTCGATGAATCCGTACTGATTGATACGCGCATAGCAGGCCAGAGAGTTAATCAGGCCGATATTCGGACCTTCAGGTGTCTCTACCGGGCACATTCTGCCGTAATGCGTGTAGTGAACGTCACGGACTTCAAATCCTGCACGGTCACGGGACAGACCGCCCGGGCCAAGTGCGGAAAGACGTCTCTTATGTGTAATTTCAGACAGCGGGTTGTTCTGATCCATGAACTGAGACAGCTGAGAGGATCCGAAGAACTCTTTGATCGCTGCAGTCACCGGCTTGATATTAATGAGAGACTGCGGTGTGATCGTATCGAGGTCCTGTGTCTGCATTCTTTCACGGACAACTCTTTCAAGTCTGGAAAGTCCGATTCTGAACTGATTCTGCAGCAGTTCTCCAACGGCACGGATACGGCGGTTTCCGAGGTGATCAATGTCATCCTTGTTGCCGATGCCGTATTCCAGATGCATGTTGTAGTTGATGGAAGCGAAGATATCCTCCCTTGTGATATGCTTCGGAATCAGATCGTGAATTCTGCGCTTCAGCATACGGACCAGATCATCATGTGCAAGGTTCTGATCCAGAATCTCTTTCAGCACCGGATAATATACCAGTTCCGTGATGCCGGCCTTCTTCTTCTCTTCCTCTGTAAGATCCGGAATCCAGTTGTCAATGTCCACAACCATGGAAGAAAGAACCTTGATCGGACGATCTTCCTCTTCCACCTTGATCCAGACTGCCGGAACAGCTTCGTTCTGAATCTTATCGGCAAGTTCCGCTGTCACGGTCGTTCCGGCCTCTGCCAGAACTTCGCCAGCCGGGCTGACCACGTCCTCCGCAAGGACATGTCCGCGGATACGGTTCCGGAGCATAAGCTTCTTATTATATTTGTAACGGCCGACCTTGGCGAGATCATATCTTCTCGGATCGAAGAACATGCCATTGATCAGCTGTTCTGCAGAATCGACTGCAAGCGGTTCGCCCGGACGGATCTTCTTGTAGAGCTCCAGAAGGCCTTCCGTGTAGTTTGTCGCCTGATCTTTTGTAAAGGAAGCTTCGATCTTCGGTTCATCGCCAAAGAGGTCGATGATTTCCTGATTTGTTCCGACTCCGAGAGCACGGATCAGTACCGTAATCGGCACCTTTCTCGTACGGTCCACACGAACATTGAAGACATCGTTGGAATCGGTTTCGTATTCAAGCCATGCGCCTCTGTTCGGGATCACGGTACAGGAGAACAGTCTCTTACCGGTCTTATCGTGCTGGATATCATAATAGATACCCGGAGAACGGACCAGCTGGCTGACAATGACACGTTCCGCACCATTGATGATGAAGGTTCCGTTGTCTGTCATCAGCGGAAGATCACCCATGAAGATTTTGTGCTCCTTAATCTCTCCGTTCTCTTTGTTATGAAGACGGACGGTGACTTTCAGAGGAGCCGCATAGTTGGCGTCGCGCTCCTTGCATTCCGCGATGGTATATTTCTTTTCATCCCTGCACAGCTCGAAGTCAACGAATTCAAGGCTCAGCTTGTCAGCAAAGTCTTCAATCGGATTGATATCGTCAAAGATCTCCGAGAGGCCATCCGTAACAAACCAGTTGTAGGAATTTTTCTGGACATCGATCAGGTTCGGGATCTCCAGTACTTCTTTCTGTCTCTGGTAGGTCATACGCAACGAACGTCCGGATTTTGTAGGACGGATTCTGTTTTTCTCCATTCGACGTTTCACCCCGTAATTTCTAATTGAAAATGTGTTGAAAGTTTCAGGAACGGCAAAAAGACAGGTTGCATTTTCTCCTGTCTCATGCCTCATGTGAATGCCCGAATTTTGGGCGCAGTAAGGCTAGTGTTCCATAATAATGCAATGTACAGAGTAGCACAGGCAGTGCAAGATGTCAAATACTTATTTTTCAAGTTCCTGCACTATGAAAATCTATATATGCTATGTTCAGGAATCGATGCGTAAGAAACTCTAAGAAAAGTTCTCTGCTGCTAAAGGCCGGCGAAAATCCGCCAGACTCGCTTCTTCTAGCGCTAAGCGAATGTTTTCCTTGCTCACACAGCGGATTTTCGCCGAACGCAGCAGTGAACTTTTCAAGAGTTGCTAACGCATCTCATATTCACACAGCATATATAGATTTTCATAGTGCTCAGTTGCCTGCCGTGACGTATAAGTCCCGCACGGCTCCATTGCTGCGCAATTCCCGCCGTGCTAACCGTCATTCAGAAAACGCTTCGCTCATTTCATTCGCGCAGCTTTTTTCTTCATGTCGGTTGTCGTTGCAAATGTCTGAGTTTTTATGGGTGCAAGCATCCAACAAACTCAGCCGCTTGCAACTGACTTATACGTCAAAAGAAAGGGGCCGTCATCCGACAGTCCCTTCCTCTGATATTTCCGTAAAGTGCTTTGATTACTTGAGTGTAACCTTTGCGCCTGCGTCTTCCAGCTTCTTCTTGAGTTCTTCTGCTTCGTCCTTGGAAACGCCTTCCTTGATGACCTTCGGAGCAGCCTCAACCATATCCTTAGCTTCCTTGAGGCCGGCGCCTGTGATTTCACGGACAGCCTTGATAACCTTAACCTTGGATGCGCCGAACTCTGTCAGCTCAACGTCGAATTCCGTCTTCTCTTCTGCCGGAGCAGCTGCTGCACCGCCTGCAACTACAACGCCTGCAGATGCGGATACGCCGAATTCGTCCTCAATTGCCTTTACAAGATCATTCAGTTCTGTTACAGACAGCTCTTTGATTGCTGCAATAAATTCTTCTGTAGTAAGCTTTGCCATTTTTATTTCCTCCATAAAAACAGTCGTGTGTATTTCACAAATAAATGTACGTTTCGCCCGAAATCCGCATTTTCATATCTCTGCATTTTTCGGAGCAGTCATTTTGATAAATTCAGCTTCAGGCTGTCTGCCTTAAGCTTCCGGAGCTGCAGCATCTTCTGCCGGTGCTGCTTCTTCTGTTGCTGCGCCACCCTGCTCTGCGACCTGATTGAGTACACGAGCCAGGTTTGCGATCATACCCTGCAGTCCTCCAGCCAGCATTCCGAGAAGTGTCTCTCTGGACGGGATGGATGCGTACTGATTCAGCTTTGCCACATCTGCAAGCTGTCCTTCGACAACACCTGCTACAAAGTCAAAGCTCTCATTGTCCTTCGCATACTTTGCAAGAACTCTTTCCGGCGCAACCGCGTCATCTTTGGAAATTGCAAGAGCGTTCGGTCCGTCAAGGTACGGTGTCAGTGCCTCAAATTCTGTTCCTTCGAAAGCACGCTTCATCATTGTGTTCTTGTACACTTTGTACTGAACGCCTGCTTCACGAAGTTCCTTACGAAGCTGAGTATCTGTCTCAACGGTAAGGCCAGAGTAATGTACAAGCACTGCAGACTGAGCACCTTCGACTGCCTTGGAAATTTCCTCAACAACCGGCTGTTTCAGTTCTACTTTTGCCATGAACTAATTCCTCCTGTTTGAAAGTTACCAGTTTCTGCATCGTCGGCGGAGTCAACCATATGACATAGAAAAGCCCCGCGCCTAAAGACGCGGGGACAGAAAATTCAAATCTTCTATCAACTCCTCGGCAGGCGGCTTAGCTTACGTCCCGAGGGACACCTGCTGTCTTCGGCTTGATGCGGAAAATATGATAGCACCCGGCAGGATGCTCTGTCAAGGATTTTTTATTCGAATTCAATTGTTCCCGGCGGTTTTGAAGTCACGTCATAAAGCACTCTGTTGACGTGGCTGACCTCGTTGACGATGCGGTTCGTCACTTTTTTCAGAACCGGATACGGGATTTCCGCTGCGTCGGCGGTCATGAAGTCGACCGTGTTGACGGCACGCAGTGCAATCGCGTAATCGTAGGTTCTCTCGTCTCCCATGACTCCGACCGAACGCATATTGGTCAGTGCCGCAAAATACTGTCCGACCGTCTTGTTCATTCCGGCCTTATCCATTTCCTCACGGAAAATGGCATCCGCCTCCTGTACGATTTTCACCTTCTCCGGAGTCACTTCTCCGATGATGCGGATTCCGAGTCCCGGTCCCGGAAATGGCTGACGCATGACGAGTTCTTCCGGAATGCCAAGATGGAGACCGACCTTTCGCACCTCATCCTTGAAGAGATAGCGGAGGGGTTCCACGATTTCCTTGAAATCCACATAGTCCGGAAGGCCTCCCACATTGTGATGGGATTTGATCGTCGCGGACTCGCCGCCGAGGCCCGATTCCACGACATCCGGATAAATGGTCCCCTGCACGAGGTAATCTACATGTCCGATTTTCTTTGCCTCCGCTTCAAAAACGCGGATAAATTCCTCGCCGATGATCTTCCGCTTGCGCTCCGGTTCCGTCACGCCCTTAAGCTTTGAGAAGAAAAGATCGGATGCATTGACGCGGACAAAATTCAGGTCATAGGGGCCGTCCGGTCCGAAGACGCGGGATACAAGATCACCCTCATCTTTTCTTAAAAGTCCGTGATCCACAAAGACGCAGGTCAGGTTCTTGCCGACCGCCTTCGAAAGAAGCACCGCTGCCACGGAGGAATCCACACCGCCGGAAAGACCGCACAGAACCTTGCCGTCACCGATTTTCTCCCGCAGTTCCGCAATCGTGCGCTCCGCAAAATCGGACATTTTCCAGTCACCGCTGCAGCCGCAGATGTCAAGGACAAAGTTTTTCAGTATTTCCCGACCGTATTCCGTATGAAGGACTTCCGGATGGAACTGAATTGCGTAAAGTCCCCTTGCCGTATTTTGTGCCACTGCCACCGGACAGTTCTGTGTATGCGCAATAACTTCAAAGCCATCCGCCGGACGGGAAATGTAGTCATTGTGGCTCATCCAGACAGTCGTCGGACTCGGAACTCCCTGAAAGAGCGGGGCATCCGGCTTATCCAAAATCAGCTTTGTCTTTCCGTATTCGCGTTCCGGCGCCGCCTCGACCTTTCCTCCAAGCACATGCATCATCAGCTGCGCGCCATAGCAAAGACCTAGAACCGGCACTCCAAGCTTAAAAAGTTCCGGCGAGCAGGTCGCCGCTCCTTCCTCATATACACTGTTCGGTCCGCCGGTCAGGATGATTCCCTTCGGGTTCATCTTCCGGATCTCATCGAGCGGTGTCCGATAGGAATAGATTTCGCAGTAGACATCACACTCGCGGACGCGGCGCGCCACAAGCTGGTTATACTGACCGCCGAAATCGATTACAATCACCTTTTCATGATTTTCCTGGGCCATGAAAGCTCCTTTCTTTGTCAAAGTGATGGGTTATGTT
>CAYYEB010000113.1:0-6216 GCA_964470725.1 uncultured Lachnospiraceae bacterium
CGCGAATCTGAAACGATTTTGAGCGCGGGAGGATATGCTTTTTTTGTTTCAATGAGTAGACATAGTTACTCCAAACCGAACATCTCATCGAGAACCCGTATACCGGTCTTTGTCCGGAATATTTTCTCTCTTACATGTAAGATCGTGCTTTCCTTTTCCTGATCCTCAAAAAGATTTACGATAAAGTCCGCTTCGACGAGTATCTGATAGTCGAGTGCGTCAATATGGGAATAGGTATGGTGATGCCCGACAAGGTATTCCACACGCTTTATCACATCTTCAGGAAACTGCAAAGACTCCATGAGAGACCTTGCCGCGGCCGGTCCCTCCTGCTCCTGGAGTTTTCCGTTCTGATAACCGTATTTCTGTTCCGCCACATGAATACCGATATCATGGACATAGGCAGCGGCTTCAAGGGTGAATTCCGAATCGGGATCCATACCCTCGGACTGCGCAATCAGTCTTGCATAGCTGTGCACCTTTGTAAAATGCTGAATTCGGGTCGGATCGCCCTTATCAAAACGAATCATTGCAAGAAAAAGCTGATTGAGTAAAGAAGTTCGTTCTGCCGATGGAATATTTGAAAGCTCTGTATGATCCATTTTTCCTCCTGTCATTGACGTAAACTTTGAACTGGAATGTATTCTTAAAGATGAAGTTTACAGCATTTTGTGAAGAATAGAAATACCCTGAGACAAAGAATGAAGCGGCTCCGACTGGCAGATCGGAACCGCTTCTGTTCATTAAGGGAAGGAGTTTGACTGAACAAGAACCTGGCAGAGTTCCTGATTCAGTCACAATATGAAAATGAAAAAGTTATTGATTGCTTTCAGATGTTTTTCTTCATCTGATGCTTAGTACTATACAGATCGACTGTGAAGAAATTCGGATGAAATTGTGAAAAAACTGTGTCTTGTTACTTGAAAAGTGTTTTATTGAGTGCATATGCCTATTGTGGAAATGAACAAGAAATTCTATTGTATCTTATGCCTTTACAGCAAAGCGACAAAAAGTTTTACAAACCTGTGAAGCCCATGGAAAATGTGGGCGGTATGGATTAAGATAATCACTGTAAGTAAAAATAACCAAAAAAGGTGTGTAATAATTGTGAAAAAGTCCAAAAGTACAATCATTTTAGTTATTGTTCTGGCCGCAATCGTGGTCATCGGACTTCTGTTTGCGACTATGCCGGAGCATATCCGGATGAAGATAAAAAACAGTGACATCAGCGGAACTTCTGCCGAGACAATTGCCGGAAAACTGGCGGATGAATACGAATCCGTCAAGGTGACGGTGACATCTGATTCGGGAGTGGAACTGACCGGCACGATGAGGGAATTCGGCTATACGGTAGATAAAAAGGACCTTGCCGAAAACATTTCAAAGGCAAGACAGGAAGAGGCGGGAGGACTGTCTGAAAGATTACAGCATCTGGCTTCCGGTGTAACTGTGGATGTGAAGCTTAAGACAAATTTTGATGAGAATACGTTTAAGGCACTGGTGCAGGGAAGCAATCTGAAACAGGCAAGAACGCAGATGACGGACGGCTCTGTGAACTTTGATGAGTCTTCCAAAAAGTATGTCATGACAGAGGCAAAGGCCGGAAATGAAGTGAATGACGAAAGACTTCAGGCCGCCGTAAAGGAAAAACTGGATACGGTGGGATATTCCGAAATGGAAAAGGAAGAATATTCCATGAAAATTCCGGATGAAGTCTATGAAAACGAAGATGTCGATACCGAAAATGCAGAGCTGCAAAAAGAAGTCGACACACTCAATACCTATGCCGCCGCAAAGACCACATACCAGTTCGGTTCCCAGACGGAAACTCTCGATATCGGAACGTTTCATGACTGGCTGACCTATTCGGATGGAAATGTCTCTTTGGATGACAGCAAGGTGAAGGCATATGTGCAGCAGCTTGCCGGTAAGTACAATACCCGCTACAAAGATCGTGGGTTCAGGACGACAGGCGGCGCCGTTGTGACAATTCCATCCTCCCACAATGAATATGGATATCATATCAATCAGGATGCGGAAATTGCTCAGATCAAGACTGATCTTGCGAGCGGCAAGGAAGTCACCAGAGAGCCGATCTATGATTCCAAGAACAGCTACGGCAATCCTGTATATTATGGAAGAAACGGCGTCGATGATCTGAATGGTACGTACGTGGAAGTCAGTATCGCTCAGCAGCATCTGTGGTTCTACAAGAACGGGCAGCTGGTGGTTGAGAGCGATGTCGTCACAGGAAATGAGTCGACAGGCCACGGCACAATTACCGGTGCCTTTCCGATCGCTTTTAAGGTCAGCCCGTATACGATGTCGAGTGCGGAAAACGGCTACGTTGTGAATGTGCAGTATTGGATGCCATTCTACGAGGGCGAGGGTCTGCATGATGCATCCTGGAGAAGCTCCTTTGGCGGAACAATCTATCAGACAGACGGATCCCATGGATGTGTGAACCTTCCATCGGATGTGGCAGCGACGATCTACAATAACTGCGAACCGGGGATGGCCGTAATTCTATATTAATGAAAAAAATCTTCTGACAACAGAAACGTTTCTGTGATCAGAAGATTTTTTATTTGCTCTATTCGAATATGAGGCGGACAAAACCATCTCCCGTTTATCCCCACCAGGCTCTTCCGGCACAGCCGCATGGAAGCACCAGACCGCTCTCTGTGACCGGAAGACCGACCTCCCCTGATTCTATGTGAGATGGTTTCTTATCTTTCAGTGCGGTGCTGAGCATATATGTCATCACTCCCGCCTGCAGTCCTGTGGTATAGGAATTAAGCAGGAAAAAGAGCGGATGATCACTTAAGATATTCGCGCACAGTTCAATCAGAGGAAAGACGGTATCCTCAATCTTCCAGATTTCTCCCTTTGGGCCACGCCCGTAAGACGGCGGATCCATGATAATCGCATCATACGTATTTCCGCGCCTTTTTTCCCGCTGCACAAATTTTGTACAGTCATCGACGAGCCATCTGACCGGACGATCACCAAGGCCTGAGGAATCCGCATTTTCATGGGCCCAGGTCACCATTCCCTTGGAAGCATCCACATGTGTGACAGAGGCACCTGCGGAAAGAGCTGCACAGGTTGCGCCGCCGGTATAGGCAAAGAGGTTGAGAACCTTGATTTCTCTTTTGGGATCTTTTTGCTTTGCCTTTCGGATAAGATCGGAAAACCAGTCCCAGTTTACGGCCTGTTCCGGAAAGAGTCCTGTATGTTTGAAGTGAAAGGGCTTCAAATGAAATGTAAGTCCCAGAGGCTGGTACTGAATCTGCCATACCTTCGGAAGGTCAAAAAACTCCCAGTTTCCACCACCCTTACTGCTCCGGTGGTAGTGCGCGTTCGGTTTCTTCCATCCGGAATTTTCCTTCGGAGTATTCCATATCACCTGCGGATCCGGCCTGATCAGTCTGTATTTCCCCCAACGTTCAAGCTTTTCGCCGTCAGAAGTGTCAATGACTTCATAGTCTTTCCAGTTTTTTGCGGTCCACATAAAAACCTCCAAATCGTTAAAAAACTCCGGTTACAAAGATTTCGATTCCGATCGCAATCAGAATTATTCCGCCGAGGAGCGATGCCTTGTCCGCCAGTTTCTCGCCGAATTTCTTTCCGAAAAGGAGTCCGGACATGCAGATGCAGAACGTGACGACGGCGATAATAATGGAAGCTGACAAGGCCTTAAGGCTGCCGTAGTCTGCAATGGTAAATCCGACAGAAAGCGCGTCAATAGAAGTGGCGATTCCCTGCAGAAGAAGAGTGCCGGCACCAAGACGTTTGCCATGTTCCTCAGTTTCTTCTTTTTCCACTTTTTTGGAAGACAGCTTCTGAATGCCATCAATCAGCATTTTTCCGCCGATCCAACTTAAAAGAAGTAAAGCAATCCATGGGATAAATTTCTGAAAAACCCTGAAATAAGAAGCGATCGTATGTACACAGAACCAGCCGGCCATTGGCATGAGCCACTGAAAGAAAGCATAACATCCGGCGATTGTACACATCCGCTTTTTAGACATGTGAGGATCATCAAGTCCGTTTGCGATGGAAACGGAAAAGGCATCCATTGCCAGTCCGATACCGAGAAGAATACTATTTAACAGAAAAAGTGCAGCAGTCATCTTTTCACCTCCCATGCATAACCGCAACAACAATGACTACGATATACATGAGTCTCGCATTTTAAAGCCAGCCAGGTTTGATGACGCTAAACCAGTATGTTGACGGACTACATTGCCGCGTAATACGTATAAAGGACAATGCCTGCTACTCCCTCATCGCAGGAAAGTTTCGCACCAAAGCACCGGATTAGTCAACGCTAATTTATTGCATAAGCTCTTTCCAAGCGGCAGAGCATGCGCATGTTTACATGCAGGCATGCTCTGACATTTGGAAAGGCAACAAGTATGAGCAAAAAAGCTACACGAAGCAAAGCGAGTGGAGCGTTTTGCGAATACTTGTAGGATTGCGAGAGCTGCTTTGCAGCGGAGCAATCCGCAGCTTATGTGGTATGTAGAGAAAAGCTTTAGGGTATGGATGGCAGGTAGGATGTATGCTCTTGTGCAAAGCGGAACATCTTGACATCTTTATGCGCAGCATGATAGGTTCAGTATACTTATAGATGTGGAGATTTGAAAATGAAGAAGAATGATATAGTGACAGTGAAAATAGAAGACATGGCCAGAACAGGAGAGGGAATCGGTCACGCAGACGGGATGGCCCTGTTTGTGAAGGATGCTCTGATTGGAGATACGGTTCGCGCAAGGATCACAAAACCGAAGAAAAGTTATGCCTATGCCCGCTGCGAGGAGATTCTTGAACCGTCAGAGGATCGCTGTCATGCAAAATGCTCTGTTGCACGTCAGTGTGGCGGATGCAGGATTCAGGAACTGAAATATGAATCCCAGCTTGCCTTTAAGGAAAAAACGGTGCGTGACTGCCTGACAAGAATCGGAGGCTTTGAGGAATCGGAACTTCCTATGCAGCCGATTATCGGCATGGAGCATCCGTTTCGTTACCGCAATAAGGCGCAGTATCCGATCGGGTATGTAAAGAAAAATGGCGAAAAGAAGCTGGCTGCGGGATTTTATGCGGGACGCACACACAGCATTATCGAAATTGAGGACTGTGTCCTGACACCCGAAATAAATTCATACATTGTGCGGACTTTACTTCATCACATGAAAAAGTATCATATTCCGGCCTATGATGAAACAACGGGGAAGGGCCTGGTGCGGCATCTTCTGATCAGAGAGGGATTCCATAGCGGCGAAGTGCTGGTATGTCCGATCCTCAATGGAGAAAAGTTTCCGCACGCGGAGGAATTTGTCCAGGCTCTATTGAAGATAAATGCGTCACAGGATCAGGGATCTGATGAAGGAAAACCGGAATTAAGTGAGTCCGTTTTGCAGGAAGACCGGATTAATGATGGAGGAGAAAAGAAGGAGAGCAGGTGGAAGATTTCTTCTGTTTGTTTTAATGTGAATCAAAAGAAGGGAAATAAGATACTTGGCGAGCGCGTCATTCCCTGTTACGGAGATCCGTGGATTTTCGATACGCTGGGCGGACTTGCGTTTCGCATTTCCCCGCTTAGCTTTTATCAGGTCAATCCGGTACAGTGTGAAAAACTTTACGCGAAGGCCGTCGAGGCAGCGGGACTTACAGGAACGGAAACCGTGTATGATCTGTACTGCGGTATCGGAACGATCTCTCTCTTCATGGCCAGACGGGCAAAAGAAGTGTATGGAGTGGAGATTGTGCCTGAGGCAATTGAGGATGCAAAGAGAAATGCCAAAATGAACGGCATTGAAAACGCTCATTTCTATGCCGGAGCGGCGGAAGATCTTGTGGTTTCCGGAAAATTTGATGACCACACGTCCTGCCCTAAGGCGGATGTCGTCTGTGTCGATCCGCCGCGAAAGGGCTGCGCTCCGGAATTGATTCAGACAATCCTGAAGATGCAGCCAAAACGAATCGTCTATGTCAGCTGTGATCCGGCAACCCTTGCAAGAGATCTGAAACTTCTGACAAATGGCAATGATGAAAAGAGTGCAGGATATCAGATTCAGTCGATACAGCCGGTGGATATGTTCGGACATTCGACGCACGTTGAGACTGTGTGCCTCTTGAGCAACCGAAAACCGGACACAAAAGTCAGAATTGATGTAGATTTAGAAGATTATTATCGGATCAAGGATGCGA
>CAYYEB010000114.1:0-6203 GCA_964470725.1 uncultured Lachnospiraceae bacterium
GGCACATAGACATCATTGTATTTTTCCGTATTTGTATAGTCAATATGAATCCTGACATGCCCGGACTTTCCCGCCAGATCTTTCGGATCTACGGCCTTTCCGTCAAGATAATATGTAATCTGCTGGGAAACCGGTGGTTTCTTATGTGTCTTGCCCTGATAATAAATATCATTGCCGTTCGCATCCCAGGTGATATTGTCACCATTCTTGGTATGCTTTTCGTCGCCTTCCACATTTTCAATATCGGAAAGCGTGGAAGAATCTTTGATCTTGGAATTTCCGCTGACATTTTTCAGCCAGTTGGACACCGTAATATTCTTTGTATTTCCGTTCGCATCCGTGAATACGTAAACGGTCTCCTCTTTATCGGCTCCGCCTTCTTCACCGTTTCCGACGACCTTGGTGATCGCGTTCTTAATATCTTCCGTCTGTGACTGAGCTTCTTCCTTTTCAGTCTTCGTCGAAGTTGTGTCCGTTCCGGCACTTCCGCATGCCATGAGATTGACAGACATCAAAGCCGCCAGCGATAATGTCAAATATCTTGTGATTCCTGTCCTTTTCATTTATATCTCTCCTCCCTTACGCATTTTCTTGTGCCGATACATGATTCTCAGCGTCATCTTTTGCATGCTTTCCATGACCCTTTTTTTCCTTCGTTCCCCGGTTGATAAAGCCGATACTTGTCCGGATGATCAGCGGGTCAAATGCCATCAGCACTGCCGGCAGAATTGTAATAACCGTCACCATCGAGATCAGAGCGCCTCTTGCCATCAGCATACACAGCGAAGAAATCATCGAAATATTCGAATAAATTCCAACGCCGAAGGTCGATGCAAAGAAAGTGAACGCGCTGACGATGATGGACTGAATCGAAGTTCTGTGCGCGATCAGAATGCTCTCCTTCTTGGATTTCCCGCTGTAACGCTCCGTCTGATATCTCGAAGTCATCAGAATTGCATAATCGACGGTGGATCCGAGCTGTACGGTTCCGATGACGATGGACGCAATAAACGGAAGGGTCGTTCCCATATAATACGGTATTGACATATTGATGAAAATAGCAAACTCTATGACAAGGACCAGCAGGAACGGCAGCGATAACGATTTGAAGACAAATGCGATAATGACTGCAATGATCGCGATGGATGCCCAGTTGACAACGTTGAAGTCGTGATTGGAAATCGTGATCAGATCCTTTGTGGCCGGTGCTTCACCGATCAGCATGCCCTTCGGATCATATTTCTTCAGTATCTTATTCAAGGTATTGATCTGCGCATTGATCTCATCCGATGCTGTCTTGTACTCACTGCTCATGACAATGAGTTCATACTTGTCCGTTTCAAGCGTATCGAGCAGATCATCCGGCAGGGCTTCCCGCGGAATGCCTCCGCCAAGAAGTGAATCAATACCGAGAACATTCTTGATGCCCTTGACGTCTTCCATCTCGTCACACATCTTTCCGATCTGCTTTGAGCCCGTATCCTTGTCGACAAGAAGCATCAGGGTATTATTCATCTGAAAATCATCTTCGAGTTTCTGGTTTGCCACAACTGAGGGCAGATTTTTCGGAAGACTCTGGGTTAGATCATAATACTGATTTGTACGAAAATATCCGAAAATTGCAGGAATCCAGACGATACAGAATACCACCAGAAGTCCCTTGTAATGTTTCTGGACAAATCCCGGAAGTTTTGCGAATTTCGGAATGATCGGTTTGTGATGTGTCTTCTCAATCCATTTATCAAATGTCAGAATCATGGAAGGAAGGATTGTCACGCAGCTGACAACGCCAAGTGCAACACCCTTCATCATGACGATACCGATATCGAGACCCAGAGAAAAGCTCATGAAACACAGCGCCGCAAATCCGGCAATTGTCGTAACAGACGAGCCGACGACCGACTGCAGTGTCGCGTTAATTGCCTCGGCCATTGCAGCCTTCTTGTCATCCGGATACGTTTCCTGTTTTTCCTGGTAGCTGTGCCACAGAAAAATGGAATAATCCATTGTGACGCCAAGCTGCAGGATCGCCGCCAGTGCCTTCGTCACATAAGAAATCTGTCCCAGGAAAATGTTTGTTCCCATATTATAAATGATGGCCATTCCGATGGACAAAAGGAAAAATACCGGTGCCAGGAATGTATCCATCGTCAGAGCCAGAACGATCGATGCCAGAACCACGGCCAGAAGGACATACATCGGTTCCTCCTTCTGTGCCAGATCCTTTGTATCCGTAACAACCGCGGACATGCCGGACACATAACATTGATTCTTCGTCACTCTGCGGATTTCCTTTACCGCATCCATCGTCTCGTCCGCGGATGTGGAGGTATCAAAGGTAACCATCACCAAAGTCGCATCATCCCGCATGAAATCCTTTCGGATTTTCTCCGGAAGCATCTCTTTCGGCATGCTCAGGTCCCCTAAAGATCCATACCAGAGAACCTTGTTGACATGTTTGACATCTTCCATCTTATCCGCAAGCTTTTCGACATCTTTATCCGGCATATTTTCCACGACGACCATGGAAACCGCGCCGGTTCCGAAATCATCCGTCAGAATGTCCTGTCCTTTCATTGTCTCGATGTTCTTCGGCAGATAGGTCAGCATATCATAATTGGTACGCGTTCCAAGATATCCGAGAACAGAGGGAAACAGAAGGACAACAGCCACTACCAAAATCACAAACCGTGATTTGACAACTGCCTTTCCGAAACTGTTCTTCATTCGTTTTACCTTCCCGTCCTGAAACCGTGGCAGAATCCATATGATCCTGTCCGTTTTTCTTAATTTCGGAGACTTTCCTGTACTTCCGTTCTGTGACAAAGCGTCCGGTTTTTCAAGAATCCGCCGCATGCGCCACGACATACTGCCACCGAAAGCAGTCAGTCCCACGACTAAAAGTATAAAAAAAAGGGATGAATCCTTACACATTCATCCCTTCTTCCGTGTTAAAACTTCTTTGACATTTTTCCCGATTTGTATAATTTTCTTTGACACTTTGGTGAATTACTGCCGATCCGCCCCTCTTTATTTCTTTTTCTTTCCGTCAGAAAGTTCCTGCAGAATATCATTCATCGACCGTGTTCCGATATACTCGTAGACGGTCGCCATTTCCTCAGGTGTCGACGGCATTCCCTGACGGATCCAGTACACCACAACAAAGGTCATCGATTCTCCGTAATAATTGGCAAGGTATTCCGGTGCCATCCATACGTGTTCCGGCTTCCTGTCGCCTGCCGCCTGTTCAAAGATTTCATAAAGCAGCTGATAAATACTGTGCTTCACGATTTCCCGAAAGGAGTTCTGCCCTTCGATCTTCGACACGTGCATATAGAATTCCTTATCCTTCTGCAAATTACTGAAAATCAGGATCAGTGCCTCCCGATACATGCCATTGGTCAGAAGAATTCTCACAGGCTCCAGGATGTCGTTACGCATAATCCATTCCAGGAGATCATATTTATCCTGAAAATGGTTATAAAATGTGACGCGAATCACTCCTGCACCGTCCGTAATCTTTTTAATTGTAATTTTATCAAACGGCATCTGTACGGCAAGCCTTTTCAGGCTCTCCGCCAGCGCATGTTCCACATCCTTCTTTTCTGCCATGTTATAAAATAAGATTTTCTTCTCTTGACATCCTTCCCTGTATCAACAGAATTTTCCTTCTCGTGCAGTGGAGCAACGGCAGTCAGACATATTTTCCGCTGCCTGTTGTTTCATTGCAGCCATTAGATGACCTCATGATGGCGTCTGTGCGGTCCCGGTGCTTTCTTCTCCGGCCGCCAGGTTTTGTCATCACCGATATCTTCTCCGGTCAGTTTCAGGATGTCAATTACCTTATCCTGTGTCACTCCCATGTCATTGGCGATCTCATCAATATTCGGCTTGGTTCCCAGTTCTTCCGTCAGACGGTCAATGCTCTTATTTAAAAGCTCAACCTGTACGATAAGCTGGTCGTCCTTGCGGTCAAGTTCCGTCTTTTCCTTGATGGCACGTTCAATCGCATCTCGGATTGCCGCATGTACCTGATCATCCATTGACATGCCTGTCCACTCATCCGGATCTTCGCTTAAGGAATTCACGCCCTCGACCATACCGAGATAGCCTTCCTGCATCAGATCCTCGTGCGGAATCGGACTTCCGTCAAATTCCGCCACAATCTCTTCCACATCCGGCATGAATTCTTCCATAAGGCTTTGTTTCTGTGCTTTTGTCATAGTCCTCCGATACTGTTATCCCGATATTACATGTTGCTATCATTGGGGCAAACACTCTTTTGCTCTGATATCATTTTATACTTTTTAACTCTGTGCTTCTTCTGCCTGCGGCAGCTCAGACGTGCAGTGCGGACACCGTGTCGCATCGATCGGAATTTCCGTCTTACAGAACGGACAGATCTTTGTCTTCGGTGCTTCCTCCACAGGTTTATGTACCTTCTCCGACAGCGAATTAAGGATCTTCACCACAACAAAGATACAAAATGCTATGATCAGGAAATTAATAATTACGGAAATCAGTGATCCGTAATTGAGAGTCGCCGCCCCCGCCTTCTGCGCCTGGGCAAGCGTTGCGTATTTCTTTCCATCCAGGGAAATAAACCAGTTGGAAAAATCAATTCCGCCTGTCAGAGCGGAAATGAGCGGCATGATGATGTCATTGACAAGGGACGTGACGATATTGCTGAACGCACCGCCGATTACAACACCGACTGCCATGTCAATCACATTTCCCCTCATGATAAATTTCTTGAATTCTCCGAAAAAGCCCTTTGCCTCCGCAACAGCTTTTTCCTTGTCGATTTCCTTCACGGCAAATCCCCCTCATTTTCATTTGTCAAACCGCTTCCAGATAATGCACTTCCATATGAATCCGGTCTGTCACGGCAACTGCACCACTGAAAACGATCCGGCTGCTTCACATGAAATTCCATGCTATACAAAACCAGTGCAACTGTCGTTATTTTAACACAATCAGGGCCGGAAATGAAAGAGGACTGCACTATCTGCGCGAAACTTTCTCTTGCCAAGACATGCATTTCGTAGTAAAGTAATTTGTGACAAATGAAAAAGGTTCTTCGGGGCGGGGTGAAAGTCCCCACCGGCGGTAAAGTCCGCGGCCACCGGCAGGTGAACGAATCGGTGAGATGTATATCAATTCCGATACCGACAGTATAGTCTGGATGAAAGAAGAAAGTTCTCAGTAGTTATCTCCTCTTATCCCAACGTGATGTGATTGAAGTTTTCTTTATGACCGCACAGAGGGCCGGATAAATGATGAGTGCATAGATGCATGAAAGGGTCCCGATTTCTTATTGAAGTCGGGGCCCTTTCATTGCAAAAACCTCTGTTTTTCAGGGAGACAGCATCTGAAAACAGACACATTCGAAGTAACCTCTTAAATTACAGGAGGTGTATTTGTAATGACAAACACAGGAGTAAAAACCCGTTCGGGGAAAAGAGCATCCGTTCTCTGGATTACCGTTACAGGGGTCATGGCAGCAATCGCTTATGTTCTGATGCTGATTGAGATTCCGGTACCATTCATGCCGTCTTTCATCAAAATGGATCTTTCGGATCTTCCGGCTCTTATGAGTGCTTTTGCGATGGGGCCTGTCAGCGGCGTCATCGTCGAACTGATCAAGAATATTCTGCATGTTCTCAATTCCGGAAGTTTCGGAGTAGGCGAACTTTCAAACTTCGTGCTCGGTGCTTCCTTCGTCTGCGTTGCCGGACTGATTTACCGTTTCAACAAGACCAAGAAGGGCGCGATTATTGCAGCCGTTGTCGGAGCAATCGTCATGGCATTGGTATCCATTCCTTCCAATATATATGTTGTCTATCCGGTCTACTACAACTTCATGCCGAAGGAAACCATTCTTGCCGCATATCAGGCAATCATTCCGGGCATGAAAAGCGTGGAACAGAGCATCGTAGTATTCAATGCTCCCTTTACCTTTATTAAGGGAATGATCGATGTTCTTATCACTTTTCTCATTTACAAGCCTCTCTCTCCGCTGCTTCATGGGAGAAAAACAGTATAAGTCAGTCGAAAACTTCATGATCGAAAAAGTCTGTCGGATGAAACAGGGTTACTGTTCGGATCTGCTTAAAACTGACGGATCACAGATCATGGCCTGTTGTTCCGGGACGCTTCCGCTCGCTCGTTCTCGCAGCGGTTCTAAATTCATGCTGCGCCCG
>CAYYEB010000115.1:0-2381 GCA_964470725.1 uncultured Lachnospiraceae bacterium
TATGCTGACAGACTTTCGATGGATGAAATCGTATCGAAACTGGATGATATGCTGGATGACTTCGTCTATAAGAAAATATGGGAGTCTTTATCAGGGCAGGAAAGAGCAATTGTCCTGTGTATGTCAGATCAGGAATGCAAAGTCGGTGATATTTGTAAGAAAATGAATATGACATCGGGCAGCTTTTCAAGATATCGGGATCGTCTGATCAAGAAGGGAATTATGGGTTCAACCCGGCATGGGTATGTGGAACTTATTTTGCCAAGATTTTCGGCTATAGCAGCTTTGTATGAAATATGAGAGGCAGAAAAATGGAGCAGTCATATGAAGAGCAATACAACAGAGTTTTGAAATATCTGAGAAAGTATGCGGAGAATTCTCTGGCATATCTGTCCTTGGAGCCGGATAAGAGCTGGTTCTTTCCGGAAGATTTTGAGGGAGTTGCAAGTTATGCGGTGTCCGGCCATACGATGGTGATTTGCGGGGATCCGATCTGCGCGGATGAAAACTTCACTGATTTTCTGAAGCAGCTGAAAAATTATGCCAAGGTGCAGGGATGGAATATCGTTTTCCTGATGACCATGGAAAAACATCTGGATGAATATGTTGCGGAAGGATTCGGATACCACAAGAGCGGCGAAGAGGCCGTCTTTGATGTAAAGAACTGGTCCATGGCGGGAGGAAAATGCGCGAAGGTCCGCTCTTCCTGGCATACGGCGGTTCATAAGGGACTTGTGGCGAAGGAATATAAGCCCTGGACGAAACGGGAACCGGAGATCGAGGATCAGTTTAAGGAAATCACGGACAAATGGCTTGAAGGAAAACATACGGCAAGACTTCAGTTTGCGGTCGGAAGCCTTATGCTGGACAAGCCTTGCGATAAGCGTTATTTCTATGCGATCGATCCCGACGGTGTGGTTCAGGGCATCAATGTGCTGAATCCCTATCTTTCCGGAAAGGGATGGATCGTAGACATCATGCGGCGCAGGGAAGGCTGTCCACACGGGGTCATGGAGCTTTTGTTTCATGATATCATGACAACTCTGAAAGAAGAAGGCGTCGAGGAGGCAAGTCTCGGGGCCGCGCCATTTTACAATACGACAGATGAACCGCATCCGGATTTTACGGAACATGCGGAACACTACGTCTATGAACATATGAATTACATGTATGGCTTTGAGGCTCTTCATGAGGCGAAGGCCAAGTACAATCCGACCTGGAAGAACATCTATGTAGTCTGCCATCCGAAACATATGTCACTCTGGATGGATGAGGCGGCCTTTGCGGTTCTTGATTCCCAGGGATTCAGTGACTATGTGAAGGCGTTTCTTGAGATGCGGAAGGCGGAAAAGAAACATATAAAATGAATGAAGGATGATCTGCATTACTGTTCATTGATGCGGTCTTTACAGCTTTCAGGATAGGAAGCTGCAAAGACCGTTTTATGATGAAATCAGCGCTTCGGATACCGTTTCAGCATATTTTCATAGAAGTTCAGCATCCCGGTGCGGTCCCGCTCAATGGCAACACGGGCATTTGGTGCGGCATCGTAGTCAATGAGGCATCGGCCGTCCGTAGGTTCATCGGAGTTCTCGATTTCCACATGGGCATCCTTCCAGGTGATGAAGTCCGTGTTCATGGAAGCGATGGCCACAATATCATGCATAGCCTCATCCGTGCGGAATGCAAGAAGCTGATGCAGGGCAGTGGCAATCTTCGGATCCGTATTTTGGCTTAAGTCATCAAACTCAGCCAGTGTCAGACGGCAGCGGTCCGTCACATTGAGACCGACCATATCAATCGGCACGCCACTGTGAAAGACAATGCGGGAGGCAAGGGAGTCATGTCCCATATTTGCCTCTGTATAGGGACCGATATTTCCGTGTCCGGTGCTTCCGCCCATCATGACGATCTTCCTTAAATGGTCCTTTAGATCCGGATATTTCATGAATGCAATTGCAATATTGGTCAGAGGCGCAACCGTGACCAGCACAAGTTCCTTCCCGAGAGATACCGCTTCCTTATAAATCCTGTCCCAGGCTTTCATTTTCAGAGGCTGCTTTGGGGAATCCTCAATCTGCACTTCTCCGATGCCGTTCTTTCCGTGAAATTCCGTCACAGGTTCACCGAATGGCTTTAAGAGATACTGCTGTGCTCCCGGAGCCACTTCAATGTCATCTCTGTGAAGAAAATGGAGAATCGCAAGGGCATTTCTTGTTGTGGTGGAAAGATGATGATTCCCTCCCACCGTCGTAACGGCCCGGAGATCAAACACTTCAGGAAATGCGCAGGCGTAGGTGAGACAGAAGAAATCGTCGATACCCGGGTCGGTGTCAATAATAATCGGTATTTGTTTCATAAATGGTTCATCCTTTCGAAGT
>CAYYEB010000115.1:2481-6199 GCA_964470725.1 uncultured Lachnospiraceae bacterium
GGTTCTGCTTCTGCGATAGGTTATAGCAGTTACATCTTTTGATTTTTCGCTATAAAAGGTCATTAGCAGTGTATGCAGTCGAGCAGCTCCTGATGAATCTTCCTGTTTGTTGCCACCATGCACCCCTTTTTCGTGACATCTACAGGCTTTCCGTCAAAGTCGGTCACCTTTCCCCCGGCTTCTTCGATAAGACAGATGCCGGCCGCATAGTCCCAGGGCTGCAGGACTCTCTCAAACATACCGTCAAGCCTTCCGGTAGCGACATAGGCAAGTTCGAGAGCCGCCGAACCGCTTCTTCGGATATCCTGGCATTTTAAATAGACTTTCTTCATTGTGTCGAATGTCCAGTCTGCATATTCGTGATAATACGGAGTTGTGCCGACTGCGATGAGAGAATCTCCGAGCTTTTCGGCAGTATCCACGTGAATCGCGGCGCCATTTAAATAGGCGCCACAGCCTTTTTCGGCATACCAGGTGTCGCCCGTGAATGGATGAAAGATAACTCCTGCGATAAGCTTTCTATCGATTGCAAGGGCAAGAGAAATCACACTTGCGTGCATATCATGAATCAGATTTGTGGTTCCGTCCACGGGATCCAGGATCCAGACTCCGCCGGAAAAATCAACATCACTGTTGTCCTTTTCTTCACCCATAAACTGGATATCCGGCCATTTCTTATGCAGCTCACTTTGCAGATATTTCTGGACGTGAAAGTCGATATCAGTCACATAATCCGCCGGTCCCTTTACGTGAACCTGACTTTGTTCGTTCTTATTTTCAAATAAAAACTTTGCTGATTGAATAACTTCAACCATCTGCGTTACATATTTCAATATAGATGTTTCCTTTCCATGGCGAATGACGCTTTTTCAAAGCCAAGCGCTTTGAGATGAATGCAATGATACAGTTACTGTTTTAGCCAATGCCATACAGGTCTCAGTCCGGGACCCCATCAGATGTGAGATGCGTTTTTCAGCAACAGTATGCATGAAAGTCATAGTCAATTTCTTCGCCGGCATTGTACATTTACTGTGTCAGCGTGTAAAGTATAGGATGTCAGGAAGAAAAAAGCAAAAGAAAAGTCAATAAAAGACATATACAAAATAAAACAAAGGAGAAAATATTATGGATTACGTCACATTAAGCAATGGAGTAAAGGTACCGTCACTTGGAATCGGAACATTCATGATCAGCCCGGAAGATACGGAAAATTCCGTGTATGAAGCACTCAAGATGGGCTATCGCATGGTCGACACTGCAAATGCCTACATGAATGAGGAAGCCGTAGGCAAGGCTCTTAAGAGAGCAATCGATGAGGGCGTCGTAAAGAGAGAAGATGTCTTCCTTTCCACAAAGCTCTGGCCGACACTGTACGAAAAGGAGGGAGCTGTAGATGATACGCTGAAGCGTCTCGGTGTAGATTATATGGATCTGCTGTTTATTCATCAGCCATCGGGCAATTTTATTGCAGGTTACAAGCAGATTGAAAAGGCATATAAAGAAGGCAAGGCAAAGTCCCTCGGCATTTCCAATATGCATGGTGAAAAGCTGGAGAAGCTTCTTGCGGCAGCGGAGATCAAACCGCATGTCATCCAGCTCGAGGTACATCCGTACTGTACAGAGAAGGATATCATGAGCCGTCTTAAGGAATACGGCACAAAACTCATGGGTTGGTATCCCCTCGGTCACGGCGATCCCGGACTTTTAAAAGAGCCGGTATTCCAGAAGCTTGCAAAGAAGTACCACAAGAGCGCAGCCCAGATCGTCCTCAGATGGCATACGCAGATGGGATTTATCACAATTCCGGGCTCCAAGAATCCGGACCACATCCGCTCCAATGCCGACATCTTCGATTTCAGACTGACAGATGAGGAAATGGCGGAAATCGCCAAGCTGGACGGAAAGAAGAAATATTATGTGGCGGATGCCGCAAAGGAAGAGTCCTACGCACAGATGCACCTTCCGTTTGAGAACTAACATTCGGCAGAGAATTTCCGCTGTCAGCATAAGCGGATTGCTCACTGCGGCGTGCACATTGCATACAAGGTGCGCCTGCCGGAAATTTTTCGATAAAACGTATACACAGTTCGTGGCGGATCTCTTATAATAATAGAAAACGCAGAATAATAAAAGAGATGTGAACCTGATAGGCCTTTTATTAGTGCGATTTAAAATGTACAGGAGGTTTTGAAATGGAACTGAAAGAAGCATTAAATGCGCGTAAATCGATTCGTTCTTATACAGGAGACCCGGTCACAAAAGAAGAGCTGGATTCTATTCTGACGGCGGCCTATGAGGCACCAATCGGAATGGGAAAATACGACAGCATTCATCTGACTGTGATTACCAATAAGGATCTGCTTGCGGAAATTGATAAAAATGCAGCGGAATTTTTCGGAAATTCATCCATGCATCCGCTTTATGGAGCACCGATGCTGGTCGTCGTATCCTCAAAGGATGAAGGAAATGTGGCAAGCGCCAATGTCGGTATCATTCTTCAGAACATGGCTCTTGCGGCAGTGGATGAAGGTCTCGGCCACTGCGACATTTACGGAGCAACCGCAGCACTTGCGCAAAATAAGGAACTTCTTGCAAAATTGAACCTTCCGGATGGATTTACGCCGCTCGGTTCGATTGTGCTTGGAAAAAGCACCGAACAGTACTGGAAGAGAGACGTTCTTGCATCGCATAAGTATGCAATGAATGAAATTGACTGAGACAACAGAACATGGATCGCCCAGAAAGGCTTCTGCCGGGATATGGATCTCCGGCAGAGGCCTTTTTACGTTATTTTTCCAGGTGATGATAATCCGACGGATTCTACGAAAAAGTTTCATGAAAACCTGACCATGTCAAGCGATCGAACAAATGTTTAGAAAACTTTAAGGTAACCTGGTAACATTAAGAAACAAAGTATGGTATAGTAAAAAACCATAAACCAGGCGGCATAAGGGGAAACGGATGAAGCGAAAAATATTTCTGGAGCAGTTATACTGTGGATGATTTTTATCTTCAGCATGTCTGCTCAGCCGGCGACACAGTCCACAAAAACGAGTCTTCGTGCGGGGAAGGCAATCTGTACAGTGTTCGTGCCGAAATACAGAAGCATGTCAAAGACAGAGCAGACAAAAATGGCGGAGTTGATCGATCATCCGGTCAGAAAGACCGCCCATGCGACGGAATATGCCGTACTTGGAGTGCTGCTGTTTCAGGTATACCGAAAGAAGCGCTACCGCCTGAGTCTTCTGACTGCAGCCTGCTACGCCGCATCGGATGAGTTTCACCAGATTTTTGTAGCCGGAAGGTCCTGCCAGATTACGGATGTCATGATCGACACCTGCGGGGCAGCGGTGGGACTGTTGATCATCTTTCTGGTTGGTAAAATTCGGCAGCGGATTCATAGAAAATAAGGCATGAACTGTCAGAAGGTGAGAGGCAGCTTCACCAAAAATCAAAATTTTACGAACCGTTTCACGATAAAATGGAACTGTCAAGGAGTAGAACAAATGTTCACAAAACTTTAATGTAACCTGTCAGCAAAAGGGGAAATGATGAGACTGGATAAGTATTTGGCCGACATGAATGTCGGTACGCGAAAGGAACTGAAGGTGGCAATCCGCAAGAAGCGCGTGACGGTCAACGGAGAGATCGTCCGGGACGCGGCGATGTCTCTTACGGGTGATGAAGAAGTGCGCTTTGACGGAGAACTGATTACATA
>CAYYEB010000116.1:0-4056 GCA_964470725.1 uncultured Lachnospiraceae bacterium
AGTCCCCTTTCGGTGCTCCCCGTATAGCTCAAAAAAAGAAGCATATATTGATTCTAGCATCCGGGACCCGGAACGTCAATTGCCGGGCCCTAAAATTCCCTTGTACCGGTCAGTCACAGTTACTGTTTTTGACTATTATCTGACAAACTATGATAATGAGGGCAGCGTCCGTGTGAAACCTTCCAAAACCACGTTTTCCGCTTCCGCCGATTCTGAAGCCAAAGATCACATCCGAAGCTATGCTGACGATGCGGAAATCGACTCTGAGGGAAGGGGTCGGGTTGAAATTCTCTTCAACTATACGTCTGATGAGGATAAGGCCTGGTTCGATGCAATCCCTGAAGCCGGCGCTCTGGAACTCGTTGCGGCAAATGAGCAAAAACAGACATGGAACAATCATCTGACTTACAAAAAGGATACAACAGAGCATGGTAATTTCACGGTCTGCAGAATCACCGTACCGATTCCGCAGGATAATTTCAAATCCAACGGCAACTACTACATTCGCACGAAGTCTACGGGGCACAAGAGTGCGATGACGCTCATCAATGTCGTAAATGAAAAAGCGCCGACGATGGACATCAGTGAATCCGGCTCTATCAAATCCGGTCAGAATGTCCATTTCCGGATCAACGATATGGTTGAAGGCATTCAGGAATCCATCGAAAGTGTAACTCTGACCGATCCGACCGGCGCAACTAAAGAGCTGAAGCACATCGATGACTGGTTCCACTACGGTAATACCGGACTCTTTGTACTTTATAACGATGTAACTGCCACAAACGGTGTTAATCATATTCCATACAAAGGAACCTATACGATCCGCATTAAAGCTCGATGGTGATAATGCTTTTGTCATCAAGACAACAGGTTACCAGGATACCACTGTTTTTATTTCCTACAAGAAGGTTCTTGAAAATGTATCCTTGAGCGTAACAAATACTGAGCATAAAGTTAACGAAGATATCACTGTCAATATCGATGACAGTAACGGTGATTTTCTGAAATATCTGTCCGCGGTAAAGATCAGTGATGGAACAACTGAAAGACCTGTGCTGACAAAGAGTGCCGGCGGTGACAGTGGGAATGACTGGTATGAGATCGGTGAAGATGGAAAGAGCCTTATTCTAAAGAGTGGCTTATTCGGACACGATGGAAAATATACGGTTACTCTTTCCGCTCAGTACTATCAGGACCAGAAAGTGACTTTTACAGTCTCAAAGGCCTCTGAGGACCCGAATGCTGAAAATGCGCCTAAAGTGGCAAGACTTGAAAAAACATCTGATTTCTTCGGCCCTTATTACACAGTCGCTTTCAATGATGATGACGAATCAATCAAAACGTATGTTAGCAATATCTCTAATGTAAAAGTTGGTAATGTCAATTACTCCTCTTACTCTTATGGTATTTGGAGTTTGACATATCGAGAAAGCGCATATAGTAAAGGTGCAATGCTGAAACTCGAAATTGCAGATGCTGTGTCTTCAACGGAGAATACTACTATTGAGATTACGGCCAAAGGTTACAAGCCATTAGCATTCACCATTACACCAGATGGAGCATTAGTTGATGAAAGCACTCCATCCGAACCGGAGAATTCTGGCAAGCCGGAAGTACCAGCAACTACCTTTACTTTAAGCAGAACCTATTTCGATTCTTCTCAAAAGTATCTGCAGCTGTATTTCAATGAAAGTAATTATTCAGATTGGCTTAAGAACATCTCTGAAATAGATGTAAATGGCAAAGCATGGGAAAAAAATGTAAATACATGGTATGCAAATGGTTATGGAATATCCAGTAGCTGGATCACTGGAGAAAACTCTATTGCTATTACAGCAAACCAGCTTGAAGCAGGCGATAATATCATTACCGTAAAGGCCAATGGATACGAAGACATTACCTGGACGATAAAAAAAGAAGACAACGGAGACTTCCGTGATCCGGAATTCACAATCGTCAACTAAGCATTCCATTCTTAAAAGCAGCATTAAAAGGCACCGCCTGCAGCGGTGTCTTTTATGTCTATAATATCAAGTTTTGTCATTAAACAAAGCCGCGCAATTCATTGCTTCAATACAACTTCACCATTTCACATAGTCGAAAATCAGAATATCCCGCTGCAGACTATAGGAACGCGTGCGAAATCTCACAAGAATCGTGCCGCCTGGAGATCCGGCAACGCTTTTATGCCGGTCGGAAGGCGTGCAGATGATTCGCAGTGAGATAAGCTAAGCGGACGTGTCGCAGCGGAATATTCTGATTTTCGGTCTTGTACACCCCGCCACAGTAGAATAACCTTGCTTATTCTTTTACGCCATTGCCTCTACTTTTACTGCAAATGCGGCCGACGGATCCATTGCCAGACGATGATTGCGGTATCTGACAATCACACCGGATTTCCCCATGTTTTTCACCATCTGCACCTGATCTGCCTCCTGCAGGTCAAACGTATTTTTAATCTGCTCCGCCACTTCTCCGATCATCCATGTGACTTTACACGTCTGTCCATTTTCTACTTCCTGTAAATTCAGCATAGCGACATCCTCCCAAAATCTTAAAATTTCCGCCGCAGTGCCGTGTACTTTAGCATTGCATTGTGTCTTTTACTGAAAATACTATAATCTTGGACAATAGGGATAGTCAATCGTAACATGAATTAGTGAAATTGTACCAAGGTTAAATTCATCATATCAAAATTTCAGTTAAAAACATACCTTCCGAGCGTAAATCAAAATAACGTTACACACCGGAAGGTAGTTTTGTTGACTTCTGTAATGATTTCTGCGGACTTTAGTTCTTCAGTTCCAGTCCGAAGTCAAGCATCGCCTGACGAAGCTTCTTCGCATGCTCTTCTTCCATCTCGGTTAACGGAAGGCGAAGCGGTCCGGCTTCAATGCCGATATACTTCAGAGCGGTCTTCACCGGAATCGGATTCACTTCGCTGAACAGCGCGTGAATGAGCGGAAGGGCCTTATACTGCATTTCCCGGCAGCCCGCCACATCTCCGTCAAAGAACTTCTGGCACATATCATGCGTCTGCTGAGGAGCCACATTTGACAATACGGAAATCACGCCATTGCCGCCGCATGCCAGAATCGGAAGAACCTGGTCATCGTTACCGGAATACAGTTCCAGAGAATCTCCTGCCAGAGCCATCATATCCGCCGTCTGGCTGAGGTTTCCGACAGCATCCTTGATTCCTACGATATTTTCCACATTCTTTGCAAGATAGGCCGCTGTCGCCGGCTGAATATTACATCCCGTGCGGCTCGGCACATTGTACATGATAATCGGAATATGAATTGCATTGGCAACGGTCGTATAGTGGGCAATGAGTCCCTTCTGAGTCGCCTTGTTGTAATAAGGTGTTACTACCAGGACCGCATCCGCACCGGCGTCTTCCGCTTCCTTTGAAAGCTTTACGGCGGTCTTTGTATCATTGGATCCTGTTCCTGCGATCACCGGGATTCTGTGATTTACAACTTTGATGCAGTAGCGGACCACATCCATGTGCTCCTCTTCCGTCATCGTTGCAGACTCGCCGGTTGTTCCGCATACAATAATCGCATCCGTGTGATTTGCGATCTGGAATTCAATCAATTTAGAAAATTCCTCGTAGTTCACAGAACCGTCTTCATGAAACGGAGTTGCAATTGCGACTCCTGCACCCTTGAATATTGCCATTTTCGGCCTCCTTACTTATGTCTTACGATGGTATGGACATCATCTGTGCGATGTCCCTTCCTCCAAATTATCAGAACCTTATTTTCTTTTTCCGCAAAAGAAAATACCGCCCATAAGGACGGTATGCAAAAATTCATTCCTTTTCGGATAGCGCCCCATCGTCTCTGATGACAGTCATACAGGTCTTTCCTGTACACCCAGGCATTCGGACAGCGGATCATCCGAACCCTTCGGCACGTATTCCTTTCATTTTTCTTCTTCTGCAAACCGCTGCATCCGAAAAATTACTGATAAGCCGTGCAACCTCTACCTCTGTTTTCTTTACTCCATTACGTTACCATGGCAGTGCATTTCTGTCAAGAAAAAAGCGGG
>CAYYEB010000116.1:4156-6152 GCA_964470725.1 uncultured Lachnospiraceae bacterium
CGCTCCCGCTTCTTATCATGAGTCTTCTGAATCTGATTCCGAACTGCTTTCCTCTTCCGAAGAGCTGCCGCTGTCTGATGAGGAAGAGTTGCCTTCTGTATACTTCTCCGGCTGCTCGCTTTCACGGAATACAACAACCGGTGTTCCCTTCGGGCAGAGTTCCCAGATCTTTGCCGCCGAGGATGTCGGCAGGTTGACACATCCGTGAGATCCGGAATATTCGTAAATGCTTCCGCCGAACTCATCTCTCCAGGAGGCATCATGAAGACCATATCCCTCATAGAAGGGCATCCAATATTTTACATGTGATACATAAGACGGCGTCCCGTCTGCCGTCATCGCACCGGTCAGGGAAGCATCCTGTTCCTTCATATAAATCGAATAGATACCCGATGGTGTCGGCGTCTTGTATTCCTTACCTGTTACACAGGAAGTATCAAATACAAGATTGTGATCCTGATAGACATACACATGCTGTGCATCCACATCAACTTCCACATAACTTCCGCCGATCGTATTGCTCTTGGCATCCGCATATTTACTGTACGTCGGCTCGTGACTTACCTTACCGGCATTGTTCTTCAGATCCTGATACACCGTATTGGCCGTCTGGGCAATATCCAGCGTATGGCCATGCATATCCGATGTCGCGATACGGATATTTCCGTAGTTCGTGGAACGGAATGTACGATAAGGTCCGTAATTGTCATCATCCGCTGCCCACTGTGTTGCCCACTCGGTTGCCTTCTGCTGCAGCGTCTTGTCATCGACATACAGATATCCGGTTCCATCCTCCGTGGAAAGCCAGGTCTTTGTGACATCCGGACCGAGTGTCTTAGTCGTTCCGTCGGGATTGTTAAACGTAATCTCATTATTCAGGAAAGTCTTTACCTCTGCCAGATGCTTTGTCAGTTCCTTATCGTCCTTCAGAACCGTCGGATTATTGTAGGCATCGGTTTTATCCAGATCGACCGACGTTGTCATCGTATCGAGCGCATTTTTGATGACCTTTTTCAGATTGTCGAGATTCAGCTGATTTCCCGTTACTTCCGGAATAATTTTCGCCTCATTGTCATCTGAGATCTCAATATGCGCATTCACCGGAGCTGTTACATTGCCTTCCTGCGTCTCTGCCCAGGATGAAATGACAGAATCGAGCTTGCTCTCATCATAGGAAACCGGAGTTTCCGCCTTCAGATTTTCCGTTCCTCCAAGGGCCCCCTTCAGCCATGCAAAAGAATTCTGCTGGTCCAGCAGTTTCTTTATTTCATTTCCCGGAGTATATTTCAGGTCAATTGCGGGTGCATCTATTGTTTCAGTTGCACCTCCACGCATTGTAAGCGTCAGTCTATACCGGCTGATCGTCGGAGCAAAAGTCTCCTCCACTTCCTTTACGGTTTTATCTCCTACATTCACACCGTTAATATATGTTCCGCTCAGAAATTTATTGTGATACTGGCTCGCATTTACTGCATATGTTGTTCCCACCAGAGCAATCAGTACCGCATCTACAATCAAAATTTTCTTTGCCAGACAGTTCTTTTTCTTCCAGAAGCTTTTGCCTTTATGTTTCTTCATTTTTTTATTCTCTACGGGATCCTCTGTCCCCTTTGGAATATGAAAACCCAATTTACCGGCCCTTTCCCTCATACACATATGGGTATCAAAAATGATTACACCTGTTTCCGCTGTACGCGATTTTCCCTGTAATCACATAATCCGAACAAGCTGTATTATAGCAAACGTCTCAAAATACAGGAACACTTTTTTTCAAAAAATTGTGCACAATTTTTGTCGGATTTATCCCGACTTTTTTTGTAAGCTTTTCGAATACATCTCTTTTCAGATTTCATTGCCCGATATTGCATGACGAGTTCATGACAAGAAAAAATCCCGGAAGAAACTCTTCCGGGATTTCGTAGCGAGAGGGAGACTTGAACTCTCGACACCGCGGGTATGAACCGCGTGCTCTAGCCAACTGAGCTATCTCGCCATA
>CAYYEB010000117.1:0-6141 GCA_964470725.1 uncultured Lachnospiraceae bacterium
CAGTGCAATCTTCTTGTCCTTGATATCCTTAATCAGAACCTGAAGTTTATCACCTACATGGAAGTTCTTGTGCGGGTTTTCAACTCTTCCCCAGCTCATTTCCGAAATATGAAGCAGACCGTCAGCGCCGCCAAGATCGATGAAAGCACCGAAATCTGTGACATTCTTGACTGTTCCTTCTACGACATCACCAGGACGGATTCTAGCAAACAGTTCTTCTGCTGCCTGAGCCTTTCTCTCCTGAAGAAGTTTACGGCGGTTACCGATGATTCTTCTTCTTCTCGGTTCAAATTCTGTGATCTGGAATTCGATTTCCTGATCAGCATACTTTCCAAGATCCTTCTCATATGTATCGGATACAAGGCTTGCCGGGATAAATACACGTGTTCCTTCTACGAGGACAGTTAAACCACCCTTCAGAACCTGAGAAACCTTAGCCTTCAGAACTTCACCGCTCTTGTAAGCCTCTTCAATTCTCTTGTTGCCCTTCTCTGCAGCAAGGCTCTTATAGGAAAGAACAACGTTGCCATCGCCGTCATTGACCTTCTTGACTTTTACTTCGAACTTGTCTCCGACCTTCATCTTTGTGGTCAGATCAAGATTGTTATCATTGCTGTACTCTTCTCTTGTAAGAATGCCATCCGACTTGTAGCCGATGTTCATGTAAGCCACATCCGGCTTTACACTAAGGACTTCACCCTCAACGACCTCTCCATTCCTGATAGTTTTGAAGCTTGCATCGAGCATCTGCTCAAAGCTCTGTTCTTCTGACATGCTGTGAAACCTCCTGGATAATTTGATTTGGGGTGGACGCCCCCGCAGTAATACCTACGCAACTATAGGGCTGGATATCAACGGTTACCAAGTCTTCCTGAGTCTGTATGTAGTAAGTATTCTTACACTGGCTCTTGCAGATATCATATAACTTTTGTGTATTCGAAGAAGCTTTCCCTCCGATCACAATCATTACATCTGACTTCCTTGCCAGGTCCAACGCTTCTGCCTGCCGTTCACGGGTAGCATTGCAGATAGTGTTTTTAACTACTACATGATACCCCAAGCCCTTAATAATTTCAACTATTTCCAGAAATTTTCCCAAATTGAACGTCGTCTGGGAAACAATGCAGACTGTTTTGTCAAGAGCAAACTGAAGCTTTTTTGCCTCCTCCGATGTTCGGACAATGGCACATGGTCCCTTCACCCATCCGCGGATCCCCTGCACCTCCGGATGGTCCGGTGATCCGACAATCACGATCTGGCAGCCATTGGAATACGCTTCCTTTACGATTTGGTGTATCTTTTGTACAAACGGACATGTGGCATCTACAATTTTGCATCCCGTCGCCTTCAGTTTTTCGTACAGTTCTTCTGAAATCCCATGAGAGCGCACAATCACGACAGAATGAGAATCCGCCTTTTGCCCTGTTTTCTCACAGACCAGATCATCATTTATGATTCTTACGCCCTTTCGTTCCAAATCACCTACCACAATCTCATTGTGAATAATCGGTCCCATCGTATAAACCGGGCCGCTCTCCTTTTCCGCTTCGTCGTAAACCATTTGAACCGCCCGTTCCACACCGAAGCAGAAACCGGCACTCTTTGCGATTGTTACGCTTCCCTTTTCTTCATTCATACTTTAAATACCTGTGTCCCATCAACGATAAAAACACTCAGTCATTCCTTTTTATTTCTGAAATCCGTATGTACCAGCGGCTGTCTGTTCTTGTCCTTCTCCGCCACGATATCCAGGATCCGCACCACAACATCATCGATCGTCATATTTGAGCTGTCCACAACGACTGCATCATCCGCCTTCTTCAAAGGAGAATTTTTGCGGTTCATATCCCGATTATCGCGCTCTATAATATCCCGCTCAATCCGGTCAATATCGAGGGCTTCCTCTACCGGTTTCAAAGGACGGTTTCCCTTCTCTTTCTCCTTTTCGGCCAGTTCCTTATAGCGGCGAATCGCTCTCGTATGTGCACTTGCCGTAAGATAGATCTTCACCTCCGCATCAGGCAAAACGACCGTACCGATATCCCTGCCATCCATTACAACGGAAGTTGTCTTTGCGAGCTTCCTCTGAAGATCGACAAGTTTTTCACGAACTTTTGCATCTGCAGAGACAACACTTGCCATGTTTCCGACCTCTTCAAGCCGCAAAGAATCAGTTACGTCCTCCCCATTTAAGAATACATGCTGCATGCCGTCCTGATAGGATACAGTGATATCAATATCATCCAGAGATTTTTCCACTGTTGCCTTATCCTTTGGATCGATTTTCTTCTTAATAAAATAGAGTGCCATCGCACGATACATTGCACCCGTATCCACATAAATACTGTCCGTAGCTTTTGCTACCAGTTTTGCAATTGTACTCTTTCCCGCGCCTGCAGGCCCATCGATTGCAATATTCATAAATTCTTCCTCCGTTGTACTTTTCCTATCCTCGTTCGCCAAAGAAAATACCCTTTTCGGTGCTTTAAAAGCAGTTTCATATACATTTGAAAGACTATTTTCTTTCATTCATTTTTATCTATTATCAGAGCTTTCTCCAATGGCCTCCGCCGCCAGAGCCGCCGTCGACCAGGCGATCTGAAGGTTATATCCTCCTGTAAATGCGTCAAGATCGGTTACCTCTCCGATAAAATAAAGGCCCGGTACCTTCTTTGACTCCATTGTGCCCGGATCCAGTTCCCGTACTGAAACTCCGCCTTTCGTAATCACGGCTTCCTGATAGCCCCGAAGCGCAGTAAGCGTAATCGGAAAATGTTTCGTCACTTCCACGAGTTTTTTTCTGTCCTCCCGGGTTAAATCATGGATCTTCTTATCTTCCGGAACTTCCGCCACTCCGGGAATCACCGGTACCATCTTTGACGGATAGAGTTCATGAAGAATATTCTTAAGTTCCTTATTCTGATTCTCCTCAAAAAGTCTTAAAAATCGCGCATCAAGCTGGTCCTCCGAAAGAGCAGGTTTCAGATCTATCCAGGATGTCAGATTCTTCTTTCCTATGAGAGGGCCTATTTCTGCACTGGCCTTCAGAACGATCGGACCGGTAATTCCGAAATGAGTAAACATCATCTCGCCAAATTCGGAAAAGCGCTCCCGTTTTCCTTCTTTTATATGAAGTTCCACATTTTTAAGACTGAGTCCCTGCATTTCGCGCACATAATCTTCTTTACAGACAATCGGCACCAGGGAAGGATAGCATTCATTTACAGTAAGGCCAAACTCCTCTGCAAATTTATAACCGTCTCCGACAGATCCCGTGGAGGGATAGGACAAACCTCCGGTTGCCACGACAACAGCATCCGCAGGATATATTTCCGTTCGCCCGGAAACATGTTTTCGTTTTTCTGCAATGGCAGACATACTGCTGAGCTTCTCCCAGTTTCCGTTATCCGGAGAATACAGTGCTTTTACGCCTTTCACATGACCGGATTCATCTGTCAGAATCTCCTTTGCATCCGTCTTTAAGAGAATCTTCACATGTCCCTTCTCCAGCTGTCTCTTCAGCATATCTATCACATCTGAAGAATGCTGAGAATCCGGAAATGCGCGTCTTCCCCGTTCCACATGACTTTTGAGCCCCCAGGAAGAAAAAAGCGACATCACCTGCTCCGGATTCAGCGTATAAATCGCACTGTACAAAAATTTCGGATTCGAAACCACATTTCCAAGAAACGTTTCCTCATCGCAGGCATTTGTAAAATTGCAGCGTCCCTTCCCTGTGATAAAAAGCTTCTTTCCGAGCTTCTCATTGTGTTCCATCAGCGTCACCTGCTGCCCTCTGGCAGATAATAGTGCCGCGCACATCATTCCGGCTGCACCACCGCCGATTACTACTACTTTAGACATACATCCTCATTTCTCTTCACCTGTCATTTTCTGCAACATTGCAGGCTTGCCCCGTAATCCTAACATTTTATCGATGGCTTGTCTATCCAATGAAAAAGGACTGCCACAGCCGAAACTGCAGCAGCCCTTCTCATTACCTTTTCGTATATCGGCGAAATTATACCGGATACGCCTTGTTCTCCGTATCCGCTTCCTTCGCATCTACCCCTGTTTCCTGTGCGTCTCTGTACTTGAAATATTCTACAGCAACCTTCGGGAACAATGCATATGTCAGAACATCCTCATCCTGCTTCTTGTAAGGAGCAACTTCCTTCTCGAACTTCGGAAGTCCCGGTTCCAGAAGATCTGCAGGACGGCAGGTGATCGGCTTCTCGTCGCCGATGCACTTCTTCTGAACTTCCTTGTTGAACGGAAGCGGAGCAGCGCCGTACTTTCCGAGGAAGATATCCTTGGACTCTTCCGGAACAACGCTGTATCTCTTGCCTGTCAGGACGTTCATAACCGCCTGTGTACCGACAATCTGAGAAGACGGTGTGACGAGCGGCGGCTCGCCCATATCCTTTCTTACCTTCGGAACTTCTTCCAGAACATCGTAGAAACGATCTTCCGCATTCATCTTCTTCAGCTGGTTTGTCAGGTTGGAAAGCATGCCTCCCGGTACCTGATACTGAAGAGTCTTGATATTGACGCCGAGGTTCTTCGGATTCATCAGGCCATTCTTCAGATACTTCTCACGAATCGGGCGGAAGTAGTCAGAGATTTCGCAAAGCGCATCCAGATCCAGTCCTGTATCATACGGAGTATCCTTGAATGCCTCAACCATAACCTCTGTAGCCGGCTGAGATGTACCAAGTGCAAACGGGCTGAGAGCGGTATCAATGATATCTACACCAGCTTCCACAGCCTTCATGTATGTCATGGAAGCAAGTCCGGAAGTATAGTGTGTATGCAGCTCGATCGGAAGATCTGTCTCTTCCTTGAGTGCCTTCACCAGCTCTCCGGCGGCCTTCGGTGTCAGAAGACCAGCCATATCCTTGATGCAGATGGAGTCAGCGCCCATCTCTTCTACTGCCTTTGCCTTGCTTACCCAGTATTCCAGAGTATATGGCTCGCCAAGCGTATATGCCAGAGCCACCTGAGCTTCGACCTTTTCCTTCTTGGCAGCGTTCACTGCAGTCTTAAGATTACGAAGATCGTTCATGCAGTCGAAAATACGAATGATGTCAATTCCGTTTGCTGCAGACTTCTGAACGAAGTATTCCACAACATCGTCCGGATAAGGCTTGTAACCGAGAATGTTCTGTCCACGGAAAAGCATCTGAAGTTTCGTATGCTTAAATCCGTCACGGAACTTTCTTAATCTGTCCCACGGATCCTCGTGAAGGAAACGAAGAGATGCATCAAATGTAGCACCGCCCCAGCACTCCACTGCACGATATCCGATCTTGTCGAGTTTTTCAACAGCAGGAAGCATTTCCTCTGTTGTCATTCTTGTGGCGATCAGAGACTGATGGGCATCACGAAGAATGGTTTCCATTATCTGTACAGGCTTTTTTACTGTATCAGCCATATCTTAGCCTCCTAAGTCAGGTATAGATTTCCATCCCGCCTGCAGCACATCACAGCTGCAGGTCAGGATCTCTTTGCTTAAATTCCGTAAATTGCCATGAATGTACCGGCCGCAACTGCAGTACCGATAACACCGGCAACGTTTGGTCCCATGGCGTTCATCAGAAGGAAGTTTGTAGGATCCGCTTCCGCACCGACCTTCTGAGATACACGCGCAGCCATCGGAACAGCGGAAACACCGGCCGAACCGATCAGCGGATTGATCTTTCCATGTGTCACTACCTTCAGCAGCTGGCCAAGCCAGACACCTCCGGCAGTACCGAAAATGAAAGCGACAAGTCCGAGTACGACGATCTTCAGTGTATCAGCATTCAGGAATGCCGCCGCACTTGTCGTTGCACCGACAGATGTTCCGAGAAGGATAACAACGATGTACATCAAAGCATTGCTGGCCGTTTCTGTCAACTGCTTGACGACGCCTGATTCACGGAACAGGTTTCCAAGCATCAGCATACCTACAAGAGGAGCTGTGGTCGGAAGGATCAGGCAGACAACAATTGTGATGACGATTGGGAAAAGAATCTTTTCAAGTTTCGAAACCGGACGAAGCTGCTGCATTCTGATTTTACGATCTTTTTCACTCGTAAAAAGTTTCATAACAGGCGGCTGGATGATCGGGACGAGTGACATATAGGAATATGCCGCCAC
>CAYYEB010000118.1:0-6120 GCA_964470725.1 uncultured Lachnospiraceae bacterium
TCTCCCGGCTTTTTGTATTGCTTTTCGTTGACTCTGACACTGTGCAGTGCTATAGTGAAACAAAATTGGCAGGCCCATTTCTTAAAGACTCGATCTGATCGGGAAGGAGAGTTTTTATGGATGCATTAAATGATGTAATCGTTGCTGTAGACTCTTTTGTCTGGAACAATATTCTTTTATTCGTTCTCGTCGGAACCGGTATCTTCTTTACCATCCGGACAAAATTCGTGCAAATCCGTCGTTTTCCAAGGGCATGGAAACGGGTCTTCGGCGGACTGACCCTCAACGGAAAGAAGGCCGGAAAAGACGGAATGTCTTCCTTCCAGGCTCTTGCAACCGCCATTGCAGCTCAGGTCGGTACCGGAAATATTGCAGGATGCGCAACCGCTCTGGTTTCCGGCGGACCGGGAGCCATCTTCTGGATGTGGCTTGCCGCATTTTTCGGAATGGCAACCATCTACGGAGAAGCCGTTCTTGCGCAGAAGACCAGAACGCGTGACGAAAACGGTCATATCACAGGAGGTCCTGTTTACTATATCCGTTATGCTTTCCACGGACCCTTCGGAAAATTCCTGGAAGTCTTCTTCTCCATTGCCCTGATCTTTGCCCTCGGCTTTATGGGAAATATGGTGCAGTCCAATTCCATCACAGACGCATTCCATACGGCCTTTGGAGCAAATAAGATCATCGTCGGAGTTCTGGTGGCCATCGTGGCAGCCTTTATCTTCCTCGGCGGAATTTCCAGAATCGCTTCCTTTACGGAAAAAATCGTCCCGATCATGGCCTCCATGTATCTGATCGGAGGCGTCATCTGCCTTGTCATCAATCATCAGAATATTCTTCCGGCACTCGGCAGTATCTTCGTCGGAGCCTTCGATCCTAAGGCCGTCGGCGGAGCTGTGGCCGGTATTACCGTTCGTCAGGCCATGCGTTATGGTGTCGCGAGAGGTCTCTTCTCCAATGAGGCCGGCATGGGCTCCACTCCTCACGCACATGCGATGGCTCAGGTTGAAAAGCCGCAGGACCAGGGCGAAACGGCCATGATCGGTGTGTTCATCGATACCTTCGTGGTTCTGACAATGACGGCTCTCGTTATTTTAAGTTCCGGTGTGCTGAACGGAATGATCGAAAATAAGGTGACCGGAACTCCGGTGGCTCAGGCAGCATTTTCTACGGCAATCGGAAAGGTCGGCCCGGGATTTGTTGCGATCTGCCTGCTTTTCTTCGCATTTTCAACAATTATCAGCTGGTACTTCTTTGCGGCGGCAAATGTAAAGTCTCTGCTCGGATCAAAGTATGTCAATGCTTTTTCACTGATCGTTGTCATCTGCATTATTATCGGATCTGTGCTGAAGGTGGATCTGGTCTGGAATCTTTCGGATCTGTTTAACGGACTTATGGTTCTGCCGAATCTGATCGCGCTGCTGGCACTCAACGGAATTGTAAGGAGAGCGGCACTCGGAAAGGATATTACGAAGGAATAACTTTCTGTTGTCGCAGTGACGAATAAACACATCCCTCGGCCCTCAAAATCGTTTTGGATTCGGGTCCGAGGGATGTGTTTATCCGTCACTGCTTGTCGACTCGACTCAAGCGTTTTTCTTTTCTCTATCGATCATTGCCTTTCTCATTCCATCAATAGTATATTCATCAGGCATAAGGTATGGTTTCGCGCTGTATTGCCGGAATATCTCAGCCGTGTTTGGTCCTATGCAGACAGGTATGGCTTTTTCGGAAAGGGGATATTCCGCAAAATAGGCGCGAACCCCCGCACCGCTCGAAAAAGTGATGTAGTCACACTTTTCCAGTCGTTTCTGTATATCGGACTGTTCCACGGCATTTGTATGTGTCTCATAGATTTTTATATCATCAAATGCAATTCCTGCTTTTGTAAGTTCTTCCGTCAGACGCGGCGATCCGTTTGCCGCACGAAGGATCAGCACCTTTTCTTTACAGCCGGATTGTTTTTCCTCTTCCCGTATCCTTGCTGCCAGTTCATAGCCCAAAGTATCACTCAAGTACCGTGACGGCACAAAATCCGCCTGAATGCCGTATTTTGCAAGTTCTGCGGCAGTTCCTTTTCCGATGACAGCAAATTTCTGTCTGTAGAACTGACGTATGTCGTACCCTCTGTGTTTCATTTCTTCAAAGAAGATATGTACACCGTTCGCAGAAGTAAATGTAATCCACTGGAAGTCTTTCAGATTTTCCGGAATGTTTTTTTCCTTTGCATGGATTGCCAGACATGGACAGATCGTCACTGAAGCTCCGTCATCCTTCAGTTTTTGAGACATGGCATTGATGAAATGTTCTGTTCCGGTCACGGCAATCTTTTTGTTATAGAGAGGCTTTTTTACGGTTGCTTCCAGATGCATCGCTGCCGTATCTCCTATGACAAGGATTGCCGGGGTTTCCGCCAAATTTGCCGTCTCTTTAAGAGTTTCCAGTGTGCAGTCCCAACGCTTCTGTTCAGCCGTAAAGCCTTTCGATAAAATTGCCGCAGGAGTCTTTGGATCTTTTCCGAATTTCATCAAAGACGCGGCGATCCTCCCTGCAGCGTGAAGTCCCATAAGAAAAACAAGTGTCCCGTTCAGCTGTGCCAGAGCCCTGTAATTTTCCTCTGTTTCATCCGCAGTATGACCGGTAACCACAGTAAAGCTTCTCGCCTTTTGCCGATGAGTGACCGGTATGCCCAGTATTTCCGGAACCGCAACGGAAGAAGTGATGCCGGGTATCACCTCATAAGGAATATCCGCCTTTTGAAGGGCCATAATCTCCTCCCCGCCGCGTCCGAATACAAAGCTGTCACCGCCTTTTAATCGCACTACACTTTTTCCCTCCAGTGCATAGCGTATAAGAAGATCCTCTATTTCTTCCTGCTTCAGAGAATACTTTCCGTACCTTTTTCCGACATAGACAAGTTCACACGTGTCCCGCGCCTCAGACAGAAGCGATTCGTCGATCAGATCATCATACAGAATCACATTCGCTCTTTTCAGAGCCCTCAGGCCACGGACAGTAATGAGATCTCCTGTACACCCCGCTCCAACCAGTGTTACTGTTCCCTTTTTCGGTCTCACTCCATCAGTTTTTTGCACAGTTCGTCACTGATCTCCTTCCAGTTTTCCCGTTTCCCTGACAGTTTTTCTTTCTTTCCAAGAAGCATTCCCGTCAATATCAGTTTTCCCCTTTGAACGTCTGCATAGACCCCGACCGCTTTCGAGCAATCCGCCTTCAGTCTTCCGAATACATAACGTTCAATTCGAAACCGTTCCATCGTTGCCGGGTCTGAAATTTTCTGCAGAATCCGGCAAATTTCAATGTCATCTTTCCGGCACTCCACCGCAAGAATTCCCTGGCACCCTGCCGGAATGCATTCTTCCGGAGTAAGAATTCTGACATCCAGGCCGCTCAGGTCGAGTTTAAGGCGGTCAATCCCCGCCTTTGCAAGCACGATCGCATCAAATTGCCGTTCCTTAAGTTTTCTGAGGCGTGTTTCAATGTTTCCCCGATTTTCCCGGAATACCGCATTGGGAAAAAGTTTCTTCAGTTCCTCCACTCTCCGCGGGCTTCCCGTACCAATAACCGGTGAATGATTTGTTTCAAGAGAAGGGCCGATCTTCCTCCCTTTTGCGCAGATCAGGACATCTCTGGCATCCGCACATTTCGGTACACCTGCAATCACCAGACCCTCTGCCGTCTCATACGGAAGGTCCTTCGCCGAATGTACCGCGATATCGGCTCTTCCCTCGAGAAGTTCCCGTTCGATTCCCCGCACAAAAAGCCCCTTGCCGCCAATCTCCGTCAGTTTTGAAGTCCGGTCAACGTCTCCGTGCGTCGTGACCTTTTGCACCTCAACTTCGATCTGCTCCCCCTGCGCACCGGTTCTTTGCTCCAGCGCATTTTTTACAAGATCGGCCTGTGCAAGCGCCAGGGCGCTTCCTCTGGTGGCAAGTCTTATTTTCATCCAATATATCTCCTTCGATCCTCCGATCATGGTCGCCCAGGGCAATCGCTTCGTGGCATTCATAAACTCAATTGCCTCACTCCAGATGATAGTGCCACTTCCTCACAATCTCATTGATCTCATCATCTCCGACCTGATTATCCCTTACCAGAAGTTCCGAAAGAATCTCCTTATAGCATTTTGCCCGCCGATCCTGTTCCGGCACCAGAGACGGTACAGTCTTTCTCAGTTTTCCCATGCGTTCCAGAATACCTCCGATATGATCCGGAAGATTTTTTTCTAGTGTTTTTCGCATAAGCTGCGCATAGGCAGGTGATGTACCTCCCGTGGAAATGCCAATAGTCAGGTCTCCCCGTTTTACAATACTCGGAAAGATGAAACTGCAAAGCTCCGGATTGTCCACTACATTTACCGGTATTTTGTGACTTCTGCAGTATTCCGCCACCGACCTGTTGACCGCTTTATCATCGGTTGCGGCGATCACAAAGTCTCCAAGTTCCAGATCTGACAGCTGCATATCTTTTTTCAGAACCTTCACGCCGCCCGTACCTTTGATATCTGTTTTCTTTGCGATCACAATGATTCTGTTGGTAAACCGCAAAAGGCGGTCAACCTTGCGTTTTGCAACGTCACCGCCTCCCACAATCAAAAATGTTTTCTGATCGATATTTTCAAATAAGGGAAATACTGTCATTGTGCTTTTATCGCTCCTATATGCGGCAGAATCTGCCATGCCACCAGGGCCGCTCCTATGCAGATCACTGCATCGGGAATGACTGTGCTGAAAAACCAGACACTCATAAGTTCTGCAAATCCGATTCCCTGATCCGGCAGGATCAGGTTTACCATACAACTATAATACACGAGTCCGGCCGCATAATAAACCATTTCTCCTGCAATTGCAGCAATGATGAGCCTTGAAAGTGTCAGCTTTTTCTGATGTTTTCGCACAAGTCCGGTCACTGCCGCAGCAAACGCAAATCCGATCAGGAAACCATAGGTCGGTTTCAAAACATAGGCAATTCCGCCTCCGTGCGCATATACCGGCAGACCGATAAGTCCCAGAATCAAATAGACCGAAACGGATACAAATCCTTTCCATGGTCCCAGAAAGAAACCTGCAAGTACGGCAAAAAAGACCTGCAGTGAAATCGTCACACCGGTAGGACCAAGCGGAATCATAATATGAATCCATGCTCCGACTGCCATAAGGGCTGTAAAAAGTCCGCAGTACGCCAGATCCGCTGTCGTAAATTTCATGCCTCTACTCGTCAATGTCCGGTTCATATTCTGCCTCCTCATAATAAAAAAGATAACACCTAAAGCGGCTCCCGAAGGAACCGTTTCAGGCGTTATCTCATTGTATTTCTGAAACCTCTTTTTCAATGTACTTTCCGCTTATAAAGTCAGAAAGCACGAATTCATTTTACTCATCAGCAGATGAGGACTCCGTATTTTCATCTTCGTCATTCTCAGAGGAATTATCCTCATCTGTATCTTCATCATCGGATCCGTTATCACGGCTGTCCTCGGAAGTATATTCCTTATCATCGGAATCGTCTTCATCATTGTCATCCGAACTGTCGTAATCACTATCATCTTCATCGGAAGACGGTTTTGAAGAAGAGATATATGTGGACTTTACATATCCTTCATCGCCATCATAGCGGACATGCGTCCATCCATCCTGCGTTCCCAGTACCGTAACTTCCTCACCGCGCTCAATCGTGTTTACCACGTCACTGTCCGCACCCGCTCCGCTTCGCATATTGACACCTGCCGTTGTATAGCCGGTGGACTCTTCCGTCGTGCTCTCTGCAGAAGAATTTGCGCTGACAGAAGAATCCGCAGATTCATTACCTGATACGCTGTCGCCGCTTACAGAAGGCGTCACCGCACTCGGATCAATTTCCTGAGCTGCAATGACTCCATTTCCGCTCAGAGTATCTGTTGACATTGTATTTTCGGAAATCGTCGAAGCAATGCTGCTGATCGTCGAATCATTTTCATCCACCGAGCTGACGGATCTTCCGCCACATCCGGCAAGTGTAAGTGTCGTTCCCATAACTGCTATTAACAGTAAATTTCTTACCTGATTTGCTCTCATCTAATAGTCCCCTTTCGGTGCTCCCCGTATAGCTCAAAAAAAGAAG
>CAYYEB010000119.1:0-6112 GCA_964470725.1 uncultured Lachnospiraceae bacterium
AAGATCTTCGCAGCTTCTTTTATATCTCCCTGTACAATGGAAATGTTTTTTTCCTGATGATTATCCTGAACAGATTTCCGGGCCGTAGACGCCACCTGTTCCTGCAGTTCCAGCCCGGTAATCTGTACCTTTTTTCCTTCCTTTTGTGCATCTGCCAGCACGATAAAGGGAATCGGAGCAAATCCGCATCCCATGTCCAGAATATGATCTCCATTTTTCAGCCTCGGATAATGTGCCAGAAGTACCGCATCAATTCCGAAACAGAACAGGTCCGGATCCTGGTAAACAAAATATCCGTTCTGAAGATCATCTTTTCTGAGCATCAGTTTCCCCTCCTGCCGGCTTTGCAGGTTTTGTATCTTCTCTTCTTCCGTGCGATCCCGCTCTTACGGCCTGATCAGGTTTTCTTCTTCTGTTTCTTCTGTGGCGGCGCTGCTGATTTTTTTCTTCACTGACCTCCACTGTTTCCGTGATTTTTTCGACGCTGACTTCACTTGTCAGATCCACAATGACCGTCTCTGCGTTCTTTTTCTTTGCAGAATCATTCCTGATTTCCGGATTCTGTCCTCCGTCTTTTGAAACTTCCTGTTTCGGACGTCTTCTTCGATCATTACGTCTTTCGGGATGCTTCTGGCTGTTTATCACAGCCTGTCTGTGCTCCTGATGCTCTTTTCTCTCTTCGATATCCCGTTCCCGGACGTCTTCAATTGCCTTTTTATACTGATGATCTCTGCTCTGAGCCATAGCCTGCACTCTCGGGCATTTGCATCCCGGTTTGCCCTGGGCTTCTCCTGCAGTTTTCGGCTTACGTGACTTTGGAACGAAAGTAATCTCCTTTACCGGAAATTCCTGCAGTTCCTTCTCGTCATTATCCAGATCAATGACTACCTTCACCGCCTGACGAAGGATGTCAACGGAATGCACTTCGCCATGTCTTCCATCCTTTGTTGTTACATAGTCGCCTCGGGACGGCATTCCCTTATTCAGATAAGCATATGTGTCCGCCTCATGATTCAGGCAGCACATAAGTCTTCCGCACACCCCTGAAATCTTTGACGGATTGAGTGAAAGGTTCTGATCCTTTGCCATTTTAATGGAAACCGGATGAAACTCCGTCAACCAGGTGTGGCAGCACAGCGGCCGTCCGCAGATTCCCATTCCTCCAAGCAGTTTTGTCTCATCACGGACGCCCACCTGACGCAGTTCGATTCTTGTGCGGAAAATACCGGCAAGATCACGCACCAGTTCACGGAAGTCGATTCTGCCATCTGCAGTAAAATAAAAGAGGACCTTGCTGTTATCGAAGGTGTATTCCGCCTCGATCAGCTTCATTTCCAGACCGTGTTCCTTTATCTTCTCCTTGCAGATCTTATATGCCCTTTTTTCCTTTTCTCTATTTTCCTGATCCTGTTTTATATCCTCTTCCGTTGCCTTCCGAAGTACCGGTTTCAACGGCTGAGGCACTTTTTCCTCCGGCATTGTCATCTTCGGAAGCATAACCGTTCCGAATTCAATGCCGCGTGCAGTTTCCACAATCACATGATCCTGATAGTGGATGTCCAGATCTCCCGGATCAAAGTAATACACCTTTCCGACATTTCTGAACTTTACACCAATAATATCAGACATTGCAATTCTCCTTGACTGTAAAAAGCAGAAGCTCCAAAGCCAGGTCGAAATTCACATTTGCCCGCAGCCTGACCTTGCATTTTTCAATGGAATCAAGGATCAGCTGCAGTCCCTCATAGGATGATCCCGAAGCCTCCGCACGGATGGTACTGATTTCCGCCTGGAAAATGAGATGATCCACATCAGCCGTGGCCTTATACAGGATCACGTCCCGGAACCACAAATACATCAGATCAAGAAAATCATAAATTCCATCCTTTTTTTCCTTCAGCTGACGTACGACTTCACTGATAGAAGCCGTATCCATCTCCGGAATCCGGCGCACAAGACGGATCACCATATCCCGTTCTTCGGCAAATGACTCTTCCGTTGCTGCCGCCTTGGCTCTTCCTATATTTCCCTGCGCAAATGCCGCCAGAATATGAGCCTCATAGTCCGGCAGTTTCAGTTCATTTTGCAGATACTGTTCCACGAGATCATCCGCCACCGGCTTTAGGGCAAGCGTTACACACCTGGAACGAATTGTCGGTAAAAGTGCTTCCGGCGAACTTGTGGTCAATAGAATCACCACATAGGCCGGTGGCTCCTCTATCGTTTTCAAAAGCGCGTTCTGCGCCTGCTGATTCATTTTTTCCGCTTCTGCTATAATATAAATTTTTCTTTCACTCTCATATGGCAGAATATCCACCGTATTTACAACCTGCGAGCGAATTTCATCTACGGTAATGAGGTTTGGCTTTTCATGTGTGACATAAATAATATCCGGATGATTGTGATCCATTGCCTTTTTACAGGCACTGCAGGTAAGACACGCATCATCGCCATGCTTTTCACATACAAGATTCATGGCAAAGGCATCTGCCAGTGTCCGTTTACCGCTTCCCTCATCTCCGGTGAACAGATAGGCATGGGAAACACGATCATTCAAAACTGCATTTTTCAAATGCCGGATCTCATCGGTATGTCCTATAATTCCGCGATAACCCTTTCCTGCCATGCTCTTTCCTCCCTCATTTCGTGTCACACTTTTCTGACACCAACCTCATTATAACAACCGGTGCGAATATTTCCCATACTTTTGTCAAAGGAGGGATTTCAGTACTTCCACTTTTCCGTTCCTGACACCTGTCACGGAGAGTCCTTCCGAAAGATGTCTTTGAATCTCTGCTATGATCTTCCGGCTGTATCGTTCTCCCGGAACAATCACGGGAGCATCAGGCGGAAATACGATCACATATCCCGCTGAAATACGTCCCTCCGCATCTCCCAGAAGAATCTTTTCCTGCCCGGGATCGTCCATTGCCTCCGCTATGGTACAGAAATTTTCCGGTATTACAACCTTCTCTCCCATGCCGGTATTTTTGACAGACGTGGCATCCTGAGTTTCGGAGTCAATCTGAAGCAGCGCATTTTCGAGCCGTTCAAATCCCTCCGCCGTATCATAGACGCTGGTCATCAAAAGAACCAGATCCGGTGTCTTCATTTCCGGTTGAAGGGAATATTCTTCTCTTAACCGATCATAAAGTTCCGGCCCGGTAATCGTCGTTCCCTTTGTCAGAATTGCAATTTTTCCCGGATCCGTTTTTGTTCCCGCCGGATAGGGCGGAAATTCTCCCTCTCTTAAAATGCATTTTTCTCCGCCAAGCAGTCTTAGATGCTTCATTTTGCTCAGATCTCTTCTGAGCATCTTCAGTGCATCGGCATATCTGTCAAACAGATCCTGATTCGGGTCCATCACAAGGTGAAGACAGGATGTAATCGATGCCATCAGTACATAAGATGGACTTGATGTCTCATAGATATCCAGAAATGCTTCCAGTCTTTCCGACGAAACTCTGCCGGTCACATTATGGAGAAGAGCGGTCTGCGTCATGGCAGGAAGTGTTTTATGCACACTCTGAATGACAAGGTCTGCTCCTTTTTGAATTGCGGATTTCGGAAAATACGGATGCATGGAAAAATGTGCCCCGTGTGCCTCATCTACGATGAGTGGAATTCCCCTTTGATGCGCAAACTCTGCCCAAAACTCCACCTGTTTCACACAACCTTCATAGGAAGGCGAAGTAATCATTACCGCATCAGGTTCATCTGTTTTATTTCTTCCTTCAAAAGAGACATCTTTCTCCTGATCTTCCGCTTTTTCCCGTATTTTTTCAGGATCCTCAATATAAATCAGGTGCAGATGTCTCAGATATGCCGCATGGTATACCGAAATATGGCACCCGCGCTCCACAAGAAGAGTACCTCCGAAGGGAACTGCCGCTGATATGGCAGTCAGAATCGCACAGGTGCTCCCGTTTACCGAGAAAAAGGTATCTCTTGTTCCGTAAAACTCCGCAGCCTCCCGCATTTCTCCGAGAATCAGATCCTGTGGGTCATGAAGATTATCAAAACCATCGATCTCTGTAATATCGATCTGATGGATTTCATCTCCTCGCCGCTTATGCCCGGGCATATGGAACGGATACATGTCCGAATTTGCGTATCTTCTTAATTCAGCTTCCAGCTTCTTCATCATTTATGCTCTGAATCGATATCCCACGCCCCAGATCGTTTCAATATACTGCGGATGGGAACTGTCAAATTCGATCTTCTCACGAATCTTTTTGATATGCACCGTTACGGTTGCAATATCGCCTACCGAATCCATATTCCAGATTTCCCGGAACAGTTCCTCTTTTTTATAGACATGGTCCGGATGCTCTGCAAGAAATGTCAGCAGATCAAATTCCTTTGTCGTAAACTGAGTTTCCTTTCCGTTGACCCAGACGCGCCGCGCTGTTTTATCGATTTTCAGCCCTCTGATCTGAATCACCTCATTCGGCACCGCACCAGATTTCGTCAGTCTCTCATATCTTGCCATGTGTGCCTTGACTCTGGCCACGAGTTCACTCGGAGAAAACGGCTTTGTAATATAGTCGTCGGCTCCCAGCCCCAGACCACGAATCTTATCAATATCATCCTTCTTTGCCGATACCATAAGAATCGGAACATTCTTCTTTTCCCTGAGTTCCTTGCAGATCTCAAAACCGTCCACTCCTGGAAGCATCAGATCCAGAATATACAGATTATACGGTTCCTGAAGGGCTCTCTGAAGTCCTTTTGTTCCGTCTGTTTCAATATCCACATCAAATCCGGAAAGTTCCAGATAGTCCCGTTCCAGATCGGCAATGTCCTCTTCATCCTCTATAATTAATATCCTGCTCATGTCTGATTCTCTCCCTTCACATATTTTCGGAGAACAAAATACATGCTCGTTCCTTCCCCCTCTGTACTTTGTGCCCAGACGCGTCCGCCGTGATCCTCAATAATTTTCTTTACAATGGAAAGACCGATCCCGCTGCCTCCTCTTGAGGAGTTTCTTGAAGAATCCGTCCTGTAAAAACGGTCAAAAATCCGTGCAATATTCTTTTTATCGATTCCCATTCCGTTATCGGCAATTTCCACCTGGATCTCATCGTTGACTTCCTTTACGGAAAGTCTGATATGTTTCTCATCCTTATCCATATATTTCACGGAATTGCTGACGATATTATTCATCACTCTCTGAATCTGTTCCACATCCGCGATGATCTTCACTCCCGGCTTTACCTCATTGTCATAAGAAAATTCAATATTCTTTGATTGAAGCTCATCCTTATATTCCTCGGCCGCATCGTCAAAAAAGCTTCGTACGTCCACCTGATCAAAGGCATACGGCATCCTGTTTGTCGTAATCTTGGAATAAAATGACAGTTCGTTGATCAGATGATCCATCTCGTTGGCTTTATTATAGATGGTTCTCACATATCGTCTCTGTTTCTGAGGCGTATCCGCTACACCATCAATCAAGCCTTCGCAATATCCCTTGACCGCCGTAATCGGAGTTCTCAAATCATGGGAAATATTGGAAATGAGTTCCCGGTTCTGCCGGTCAAACTGCATTTTTTCTTCATTGGCTTCCTTCAGACGTACACGCATCTCTTCAAATGCTTCACACAGTTCATCGACTTCTGCAACTCCCTGTTTTGTTTCCATCTGAAAATTCAGATTCCCGTCGCGAATATTTCTGGTCGCGCTGGTCAGCTTGTTAATCGGCGTAATGATTCCGCGATAGAGCCAGATGCTCAGTATCACACCTGTAATAATCAGAATCACCACCATCGCAAAGATGAAATTTACGATCATGGCTCCCTGATATGCCGCAGGATGTGCAATATCCACGCCGTATTTTTCCAGAAAATAATTTTTATTAAAAACGGCCGTTCCTACAAGAAGCGCGGTCATCAGTATAATCGGCACCAGAATAATAATCAAAAAGGACAGAAAAATTCGAGTTTTCAGTTTCATTTCCTGATGGTCTTATCCTCTCTTTCGAAAAAAACTCACTTACCTCAAAAGAACAAATGTTTGTGTGCCGAATTATACCATACTGCATAAGTCTGTTGCAAGCGGCTGAACTCGTCGGATGCTTGCATCCGTAAGAGTTCAGACATTTGCAACG
>CAYYEB010000120.1:0-6052 GCA_964470725.1 uncultured Lachnospiraceae bacterium
TGTACGAAGAACATTCTTAAAGTTAACAAAGATACCCTGTGCTGTCTCCGGACGAAGGTATACCGTATTTTTAGCATTTTCCGTAACGCCCTGGAAAGTTTTAAACATCAGGTTAAACTGACGGATTTCTGTGAAATTGTGCTTACCACAGGATGGGCACGGAACATTATGATCCTCGATCCACTGTTCCATTTCCTTATTGGACCATCCATCAACGGAGCTGTCGAGCTTGATGCCGTTCTGATTGGCATAATCCTCAATCAGTTTATCTGCGCGGAAACGCTCATGGCATTCCTTGCAGTCCATCAGAGGATCAGAAAAACTGCCGAGATGGCCGGATGCAACCCATGTCTGCGGATTCATCAGAATGGCCGCATCGATTCCGACATTATATGGACTTTCCTGTACAAACTTCTGCCACCATGCCTTTTTGACATTATTCTTCAGTTCAACACCCAGATTGCCGTAATCCCATGTATTTGCAAGACCGCCGTAGATTTCTGATCCCGGATATACAAATCCTCTGGATTTTGCAAGTGCAACAATCTTGTCCATTGTTTTTTCCATTTTAAGATTTCTCCTTTATCATTTCCGGCCGGAAAGTACTCTGGCCATTGCAAATATCTGCTTTATCATACCATTACAAACGGATTATTCAAAGCAGGATTTCATTTTCTCTATCACTTCAAGGCTTTTCAAAGGTCTGTCCACGGCCCGCTTCAGCTGCTTTTCCACAACAGAAGCAAACTCATCTTCCGCTTCTTTTGTAAGCCGGAACGAAAAAAGATCCGAAAAATCACTGACCGTACAATAATTGAGAGCATAGACCGTACTCGGGCTCAGGGCATCTGTTTTTTCCGGAATTGCAAAATCTCCGTTTTCCACCATCATGCGAAGTTCATACACCCTGCGAATAAGCGGAAGGTCCATCTGCTCCTTCATGATCGCTTTCAAAGCCACATAGAGAAGATTGACCATATCCGAAGATTCCAGCCCCTCCCTTCCGTAGTAGGAAGCAAGTTCCAGAAAATAAAATCCATACCATACTCCCGGCTGCTTTGCCGAAAGCCCCGAAAAGAAGTCCACAGGATCCGCAGAGATCAACGTATACGCATTTCTTCCGGCATAAAGATGAAATGTTGCAAAGACGAACGGATTTGAAATTGCAAGGAGACTGCTGTTCTGTCTTCTAGCCCCATGCGCAAATGCCGTAATCTTGCCCAGTTCCCGCGTCAGTATGACAAGTCTCTTATCCGCTTCCTTTAATGGCTGCGCATAGAGCACAACCCCGCTTACATCAACTGTTTCTCTCATTTTTTATGATTTTACTTCCGGTTCTTTGGATTTGAACTTACCTGACATCCTCTTTCTTTGTATATCCGTAATTTCGCAGCAGCGTCGGATTATCTCTCCAGTCTTTTCTGACTTTTACAAATAATTTGAGGTAAACTCTGCCCTGGGTGATTTCTTCCAGATCTCTTCTGGCAGCCGTACCGATTCTGCGCAGCATGGAGCCGCCTTTTCCGATGATAATACCTTTGTGACTTGTTTTTTCACAGATAATGGATGCCTCGATCTCCGTGAGACCATCTTCCCGCACATGATACTTTTCAATCGTTACGGCAATTCCATGCGGAATTTCATCATTTAAAAGACGCAGAGCCTTTTCACGAATTGTCTCCGCTGCAATCTGGCGCATGGACTGATCCGTCAGTTCATCCGGATCAAAGTACAGCGGTCCGTAAGGAAGATAGCGGAAAATGCTTTCTTTCAGCTCTTCCAGATTTTGCGCCCGAAGTCCCGATACAGGAACGATTTCCGCAAAAGAATACGCCTTCTCCCAGGCCTTCATAATCGGAGGAATCGCGCTGCGCTCTACCGTATCAATTTTATTCAATACAAGAATGACAGGAATCTTCACACTTTTCAGAGCTTTTAAGATTGCCTGATCCGCATCTCCGATATATGCGGACGGTTCCACCAGATAGAGGACCACGTCCGCATCATTGAGGGATCCCGCGGACGTATCAATCATATATTCGCCAAGCCTGTTTTTTGCTTTTCGAATAAATCCGGGGGTATCCAAAAATACAATCTGACCGTTTTCATCCGTATATACGGTTTCAATCCGGTTTCTGGTCGTCTGGGGTTTGGAAGAAGTAATCGCGATCTTCTGTCCGATCAGATGATTCATCAAAGTCGATTTTCCGACATTGGGCCGCCCTATGATGACAGCGAAGCCGGATTTTAATTCTTTCATGCACTCTCCATTTCTTCATTAAAGAAGCTGCTCAATGTGATTGAACAGGTCCTTTTCCTTCCGAATCGTCTGTTCACTTCCAATGACGCAGAACGCGTTTTTCGAAAGTGCAGTTTCGGATGCATCAGCAAGGGACCTGATATCTGCAGGTGTCGCATCAAGGATCTCGTTTCTGGCCTTCTGCCGTTCCTCCTTTGTAAGGCCGGTCAGATAGCATCTCATGGAATGAGCGCCGAACATCTGAGGTGTCAAAGGCGTGTCTACGCCGCTCATGGTACCGATAATATACTTTGTCATTGTCTTCGGATCGGCGTCAAAATTTCTCAGATATTCCGGAATGCCAAGAAAAGCCTCCCTGGTTCTTCCAAGATGCGGATCACGGTACGAGAAGCAGTTCATCATTCCATCCCGTCTGAAAGATGCGCCGCAGCCATAGGCTCCTCCTGTGACGCGAATCTTCTGCCACAAATATTCATATCCCATAATCTGTCTGAAGATAGACATCGCTCCGGTATACGCCTTGCCCGACTCTTTATCGCTTCCTGCCATTGCCGCAAACTGTACCTGTCCGCTGGTTGTAAAACCTTCGTTTAAGAGGCCAAGAGGCTTAATAGTAACGGAAGTTTGGGAGAGAGCAGACACAGGTTTCCTCTCCGTCAATACCTGATCCAGATGCTGCTCAAGTTCCGTAAGTCCCTCTTTTTCCGAAGTAAAGCTTACAAGGATGTTTTCCGGGCGGAAAATCATTTCGACTACTGTCTGAAGTTTATCCTTTAAGCTGTCCTTTCTTTCCTCAAAATGATCGGCCAGATCACGAATAAAATGATAATAACCGATTCCGCTCATCAGATCCGCATAGGCATCGATGGACGAAGTGTATGCTGCTGCCCGCAGAGTTGCAAAACTGCTTCCGGCCTGCTGAAGCGCCATCTGCATATGGGACTTGCTTTCATTGATTATTTCAAGAATGCGGTCCGAATCGTCGAAATCAGAAGACGTGATTCCTTCACGAATAAGTCCGAGTCCGGTTCCAAGTTCCTGATAGAGAGCCTTCAAACGAATGCCGAAGTACGGCTGGTAGCCTTCCGTTCCATCCTGATTATTGACCGTCATCAGTTCCGTACTGATTCCGCCTGTATGTGCATTGATCTCATTGGTGAGTTCCGCATACGTATGTTCCTTTGTGCTTACACTTAAAAGAATGCTCTTGAGCAAAGCCGCATAGGGAAGATATTCTTCCGGCACATACTGCATGTTCCAATAGATATCCAGGTATCCGATTCCATTTGTCTGAGTTTCATGCCATATTGTTCGGATATCCTTCACAGTGAGCTCATTATTACTGACCTCAATGACATTTCTTCTGATATCACTGACCTTAAGAGTCGGAAGTTTTTTCAGATTTTCCTCTTTTTCCGGGGCTTCCTGATAGGCACGAAGTTCTTTGGTATTTCGAACCATCTGATCCAGTTCCTCATCCGATAAGGAAGCCTTATATTCCGCAAGTTTCTTTGCAGTTGCAGCCTCTCTTCTTTCAGCCAGACCTCTTTCCGGATAGAGAACCACAAGCGCGGCATGAGAATTCTTCAGGAATTTTTCCTGCACAAGTTTTTCGAAATAACCGTTTTCGACATCCCTTCTCAGCTCCTGATATGCGGAAATCTGTTTCAGAGAGACAAACGGTTCGTTGTCATTATAGAGCCAGGAATCCATCAGATCGATTCCATACATAAGTCCCTTCGGCCACTGCTGATAGTCTGCTTCCCTGAACTGGAATTCCAGATAATTGAGTCCGGCCATGATGGATTTTCTGTCGATGCCGTTTTGAACTTCTTTTTCCAGAGCTTCCCTGATTACACTGAGGAAACGATCAGCATCTGCGGCCTCTGCATTTTTTGCAACAATGGAAAAATACGGCTGCTGAATTCCATCGCTATAGTTCCCATAGACATCATTTCCGATTCCCGCATCAAGAAGTGCCTTCCGCACCGGAGCACCGGGCATGGAGAAAAGGGCATAGTCAAGCACATCAATGGCGATTCCCTCTTTTATATCCATCGGATCTCCGACACAGACATTATAGGAAAGATATGTTTTTCCCTCTGTACTTTCCTCCTCAGATACCGGATACGGCTTCTCTACCTTCACGGGATTCTGAAAGGCCTTCTGCAGCGGAATTTCGGAATCGACGGAAATCTTATCGAAATGTGAAAGATAATGCTCATCAATAAATTGAAGCATTTCCTCCATATCCAGATCCCCGTACAGGTAAATATAACTGTTTGAGGGATGATAATATTTTCTGTGGAAATTCAAGTACTCTTCATAAGTAAGATCCGGGATGTGCTCCGGGTCTCCTCCGGATTCCACTCCGTAAGGCGTGTCAGGATACAGCGCATTGAGAGTTTCCCGGTCTAGGATCTCATCCGGAGATGAATATACACCCTTCATTTCATTATAGACGACTCCATTATATTTCAAAGTGTCATCCTTCGAATTCAGTTCGTAGTTCCATCCTTCCTGCCGAAAGATCTTTTCCGTCTTATAAATATTCGGATAAAATACGGCATCCAGATAGACATGTACAAGATTTTTAAAATCCTGATCATTTGTGCTGGCCACCGGATACATTGTCTTGTCCGGATATGTCATGGCGTTTAAGAATGTATTCAGCGATCCCTTGACCAGTTCCACAAACGGGTCTTTCAGCGGGAATTCCTTTGAGCCGCAAAGAACCGTGTGCTCAATAATGTGCGCTACTCCCGTGGAATCCTTCGGCGGGGTCCGAAATGCGATATTAAAAACTTTGTTGTTATCTTCGCATGGAATCAGAACGACTCTTGCTCCGCTCTTTTTGTGTTTCAGCAGGTAACCCTCTGCATGAATATCAGAGAGATCCTCTTTTTTTATCAGCTCATATTGTGTCAGATTATCAAATTTCATCTGCATTCTCCTGTTGTATAAATAGAAATGTGCCTGTGTTCCTCCGAGAAATAAATCTTTCAATTACACTGCGGCCTCACACACTTGAAATACATTCATTATACGGAGAAGAAACAACGGTTGCAAATTTTTATATACGATTTTCCTAAAATGTAAAGCAAAAGCCCCCGGACTCATTCCTGAGCCGGAGGCTTTGAAATCATACAGTCGATTCAGATTTCGGCATTACTTGTTCGCAGCGTAGAAATCAACCATCTTCTGCCACTTCTCAAATCTTTCCTTTGCTTCTTCCTCGGATCTTGCATCAAGGACAGCAGCACGTTCCGGATTGGATCTCTTAAGAGAATTATAACGAACTTCTCCTGCGATGAAATCCTGATAAGAATCAACCGGTGGCTTGGAATCAAGTGTGAACTTATTCTCAGCAGCCGGATTGAAACGGAAGTTGGTCCAGTAACCGCACTTCACGGCAAGCTCTTCCTCAGTGATGGACTTGCCCATGCCCTTGCGGATACCATGGTTGATACACGGTGAATATGCAATGATGAGTGAAGGACCATCATATGCTTCTGCTTCCGCAATAGCCTTAACAGCCTGGTTATAATCTGCACCAATTGCAATAGAAGCTACATAGACATATCCGTAGGTCATTGCCATGCCGGCAAGATCCTTCTTCTTTGTCTCTTTACCTGCTGCAGCAAACTGAGCAACTGCACCGGTCGGTGTAGACTTGGAAGACTGTCCGCCTGTATTGGAATATACTTCTGTATCAAAGACCATAACGTTGATATCATGTCCGGAAGCCAGAACGTGATCCAGTCCGCCGTAACCGATATCATAAGCCCAGCC
>CAYYEB010000121.1:0-5899 GCA_964470725.1 uncultured Lachnospiraceae bacterium
GCTTTCCTTTTTCAGGGAAACTTTTATAAAACTATTTTCTTTATGTGTCAAATATATATATTTTTTTTGATTCTGTCAATGAAATCCATGTGAAAAATGTCACAAAATTTCCGCAAAAAGCTCCACTCTGGAATATTTTTCACAGAATGGAGCTTTTTTCTTCTATTTATATTCGTTGTGTTTTCAAATAGCCTGCATGACTGTCAGCAGGAGTCAATCAATAGCTGACGACTTCACAGCCGTCTTCGGTTACAACGACTTCCACTTCCCACTGCGCGGAAGGCTTTCCGTCCTCCGTGTAGATTGTCCAGCCGTTGTCAGCGTCTTCGTAGATGTCATCCGTTCCCATATTCACCATCGGTTCAATCGTAAAACACATCCCGGGAACCATCAGCATTTCCGTTCCCGGTGTCGATACATAACTGACATAAGGATCTTCATGGAATTCCAATCCACAGCCATGGCCTCCGATCTGACGGACAACCGTATAGCCATTTTCCAGAGCATGCTGATGTACCTTATCTCCCATGTCTCCAAGGAATGTCCAGGGCTTTACATTATCGATACCGATCTGTACGCACTCTTTCGTAACTTCCACAAGTTTTCTGTTTTCCGCAGAGACATTGCCCAGGCAGAACATTCTCGAAGAATCCGAAAAATATCCGTTCAGAATCGTGGAGCAGTCCACATTGATGATGTCTCCGTCCTGAAGAATCCGGTTCGGATCCGGTATTCCGTGGCAGACCTCATCGTTGATGGATGTGCAGACGCTCTTCGGAAATCCTTCATAATTCAGGCACGCCGGGATTCCTCCCATGGAACGTGTCACGTCCATTACAATATCGTCTATTTCCTGCGTACTCATGCCGACATGGATCTGTTTGCCGACCTCATCGAGGCAGGCAATGTTGATCTTGGCGCTTTCCTTAATGCCTGCGATCTGCTCTGCATTCTTGATCAGTTTTCTCGACGGAACCTCATGTCCTTCCATCGCGAACTTTCTGATCTTTTCATCAAACGCCATGTGGCAGTTTTTATATTTCTTTCCGCTGCCGCACCAGCACGGATCATTTCTTCCGATCTTATGATCATGTGTCATAAACTGCATTTTATTGTCCTCTTTTCATTACTTACCAGCCACTGCAGTCTCAATATCAATGAGCTTCCAGCCGCATTTGCTGTAATTACTCCAGCCTTCCGCATTATAGCAGACTTTTAAGTTAAGCGAAACTAATCTGTTTTATTTTCCAATAACCTTCTTTGCAAATTCCACGGTCGCCATGGCGTCCTTGCAATAACCGTCCGCCCCGATCTGATCCGCATATTCCTGTGTCATCACAGCTCCTCCAACGCAGATCTTCACCCAGGGAGCACTCTTACGCAGCTGTTTGATCGTCTCCGCCATATTCGCAACAGTTGTTGTCATCAGAGCCGACAAACCGACGACCGGCACATGCTGCTTCACCGCTTCATCCACGATTTTTTCCGGAGGAACATCCCTTCCGAGATCAATGACATCATAGCTGTAATTTTCCAGCAGAACCTTCACAATGTTCTTTCCGATATCGTGAATATCGCCCTTGACCGTTGCAAGAATGACCTTTCCCTTCTTTTCCACCTGGGTTCCGCTGCTCATCATCGCATCCTTGATCACTGCAAATGCGGATTTCGCAGCCTCGGCGCTCATCAGAAGCTGAGGCAGAAAGACCGTTCCGACTTCAAAATCCTTTCCGACCTGATCCAGTGCCGGTATCATGTACTTATTAATAACCGTCAGTGCATCTTCGTCCCGGAGCGCTTCCGCCGCGGTCTTTTTTGCCTGTTCCTTCAAGCCCTTCTTCACAGCCTCCAAAAGTCTTGCTCCGGAAGGCGTCATATCGGCAGGGGGGCTTTCCTCTGTCTGACCGGATCCCGAAGTGTCGCTTTTGCTTTCTTTTGAGTTCCCGTTTTTTGTTCCGGACTTTTCTCCAGACGATCTGGCATGTGGCGTCACTTTTCCTCCGGCAATCTTCTCCGCCGCATCCATCGAGGCATCGATCAGCATCTGTGCCGCATCCTTTGCCCAGACCGCTCCCTTCGGAAGCGGCGGCTGATAGCTGCTGAAATGCGAGATATAGTCACCGCAGTGTTCGTCCTTTGCATACAGCGCCCGATATGCATAATAGGAACGCATCATCGCATCCGAATTCGGATTAATGATCGCAGCATTCAGTCCCGCCTGCAAAGCCATTGTATAAAATGTGGAGTTGACGATTACACGCTGCGGCAGTCCGAAGGAAATATTGGACACGCCTAGGATCGTCTTTCCTCCCATCGCGTGAATGCGGCGAACTGTCTCAAGGGTAGTCACTGCTCCCTCCGGTTCGGAACTGATCGTCATGCAAAGGCAGTCAATTACGATGTCCTTTTTGGAAATGCCATACTTTGCAGCTTCCTTATAGATTTTTTGCGCGATTTCCACACGCTCGTCCGCCGTCTTCGGAATTCCCCGCTCATCGAGAGCCAGCGCAACAATTACGCCTCCGTATTTTGCCGCAAGCGGAAATACCGCATCCATGCTCTCCTGCTTTCCATTGACGGAATTGATCATCGGCTTGCCGTTATAGATCCGCATCGCGGCCTCCATGGCCTCAAAATCTGATGTATCAATCTGGAGGGGCAGCTCTATAATGCTCTGCAGTTCCTCCACCGTTTCCGTCATCATCGCCGTTTCATCAATTCCCGGCAGTCCGACATTGACATCCAGGATATGCGCTCCCTTTTTCTGCTGTGCCAGGCCCATATTCAGGATGTAGTCCATATCATGCTCTTTCAAAGCCTGCTGAAAACGCTTTTTACCGGTTGGATTGATTCGTTCTCCGACGATTACCGGATCATCCCCTATCTCCTGCGCCACCGCATAGGATGTGACAATTGTGTCATTTTTCGGCTCAATGACAGGAACTTTATGCTGATCCGCCTTCTCCTTTAAAAGCCTGATGTATTCCGGCGTTGTTCCGCAGCATCCCCCGACAACGGATGCTCCCATGTCAAGGATCTGATCCATGGCCTCGGCAAACTCTTCCGGTCCCACATCATAGACCGTCTGACCGTTCTCCGACCTTGGAAGTCCGGCATTGGGATTGACAATTACCGGGATTGAAGCATAACGAAGAAGTTCTTTGACCATCGGTATCATCTGCACCGGTCCGAGAGAACAGTTTGTTCCAAGAGCGTCCACGCCCAGCCCTTCCATCAAAGCCACAGCCGCTTCCGGAGTTCCGCCTGTCAGAAGCTTTCCGGCTTTATCAAAGACAACTGTGGAAAATACCGGAAGATCCGAATTTTCCTTCGCTGCAAGAATCGCGGCCTTCAGCTCATACATGTCGCTCATTGTTTCAATCAAAATGAGGTCGGCGCCGTTTTTCACTCCTTCACGGACTACTTCCGCAAAGGTTTCCACAGCATCCTCAAAGGCAAGTTCGCCCATCGGCTTCAAGAGCTTTCCGGTGGGGCCGATGTCCAGCGCCACATATCCGTGTCCTGCCTCTTTGACGGCCGCCTTTGCGCAATCAAACGCGCCCTTTATAATTTCCGGAAGATCATATTCCGTAATGCCGTTATATTTGAATCGGTTGGCACCAAATGTATTTGCGTTGATAATGTCCGCTCCGGCATTCAGATAATCCCGGTGAATTCCCGCAACAATGTCCGGATGCTTGATATTCCATGTCTCCGGGAGTTCTCCCGCCTTAAGACCGGCCTCCTGCAGGAGACTTCCGAAGCCTCCGTCCCAGATAAGAATTTTCTTTTTCAGATCTTCAAGTACGCCCATGCTGAACCTCCCTCAGGATATCTCCCCTCTATAGAAGCAAATCCGACTCGTATCCATATGTAAAAAATCATTTTCACTGTATTTATTCATCTGCGGTACTGGCAGCTGTCCCTCTTGCTGCAGACCTCGCACCCCTCTGTCGCGCACTCCACATGTTCTCGTCCCATTCCGATCACTGCCGTCACCGATTTGGACGGCATCATCAGAAGAGAATCGGTCAATGTGATGCCGCAGGTTTTCTCCATTTTCAATACATCACTGATCAGTCTCTGCGTCTCAAGCGGAAAGTCGCCGTATCCCGGACTGAAACGGGGGCGCAGGAACCATCCGTCCTTTGCAGCCTTTTCCTTAAACTCCTGATTAATCTCATTGCAGTAAGCTTCGATTGTCGCCGCAGAAGCCGCCTGCATAATAACGGCTTTGCTGACCTCCAGCTTATTATACCGTCGCAGCAGAAGATCCACCCCTTCTCCGATCGTTGCCGCAAAGATAATGATCTTTTCACAGCCCTTCAGATTTCGTAAAAGGCTTTTGCTTCTGACTTTAAAGCAGGTGAAATCAATGCTCCCGTCCTCCGGAAAGGACAGCGGAAATATACGATACACCATTCGCGGGGTTATCACCTGCTGCAGTTCTTCCACGCACTCCTCCACCGTTTTCTTCGTACGTTCATCCGGCTCGCCCCGTCGCACCCCAAGATACCGGTAAATTTCTCTACGATTGATGTCAAGCATAGAAGCCTCCTGCTGCGCATATAATTCTTCTTACTATAACACAAAAATGCCACCGCATAAAATATTTATGCAGTGGCAAAATAGTGTCAGGAGTAGTTAAGGGCCAACGGGCCTCGAATTATGGCCTGTTGTTCCGGGACGCTTCCGCTCGCTCGCTCTCGCAGCGGTCCTAAATTCATGCGGCCTAACGGCTTGCATTCATTAATGACCGGCGTCGCTCGGACGCCCGGAGCAATCAGACCATGATCTGAGTCCCTGCATGCTATAGGGTAAACAGTAACGTAGGAACACGCTTAAAGTTCCCCTATGAAGAGCACTCGCGATTTGCTTCAGCCGCCTTGAAAAGCAAGCTTTTCCGTCTGGCTGAAGGGGACTCACGATTTGCTTCGCAAATCGTTCGTTTAATCCGCACTTTGCTGCGTTTGTTGGAATAAGCAAGCTTATTCCAACTGCGCTTGCAAAGCCCGGCACGCTTATGCGTGCCGCAGAAATCCGAAGGATTTCTGTGCGGATTAATATTCCGGCGGAAGTTCTCCTAGTTTATCGAAGCTGAATACCGGGCCGTCTTTGCAGACGTATTTGTCACCGATGTTGCAGCGGCCGCATTTGCCGATGCCGCACTTCATACGCATTTCCATTGTTGTAAAGACCTGCTCATCCTTGAAGCCGAGCTTTTTGAGACCTTCCAGTGTGAAATGAATCATGACAGGCGGTCCGCAGATGATGGCTGTCTTATTTGTATCAAAACCGAGTTCCTGTACGTAGTTCGGAACGAATCCGACGTGGCCGTCCCAGCCTTCCTCTTCACGGTCAATGGTCAGGTAGACGTTGATGTCCTGTTCCTTTGCCTTGCCGATCCAGTCGGTCATGATTTCCTTATAATCGACGAGATCTTCCTTGGAACGGGATCCGTAGACCACATCGAGATGACCGTAATTTTCACGGTGTGCCAGACAGTAGTTGATGACGGAATGCAGAGGTGCAAGTCCGATACCTCCGGCGATAAAGAGAAGATCCTTTCCCTTGAAATCTCCCTCCACCGGGAAACCGTTGCCGTAAGGTCCGCGGACACAAATCTGCTGACCCGGCTCCATCGCATGGAGCCATGTCGTCAGTGAACCGCACCGCTTGATGCCGAATTCCTGATATTCTTCGATTGTCGGGCTGGATGTAATGGAGAACATTGCCTCGCCGACACCCGGAATCGAAAGCATTGCACACTGTCCGGGAATGTGCTCGAAAAGTTTCTTACCATCTGTTCCGACAATCCGGAATGTCTTGACATCAGGAGTCTCTGTACGAATCTGTGTCACAACACCGAGTCTCGGAATTAACTCTTCATGTTCCATTA
>CAYYEB010000122.1:0-5892 GCA_964470725.1 uncultured Lachnospiraceae bacterium
GGATATAACCACGATTTGTTACAGCACTTATTTCATATCCCTGCTTTTTCAGGTTCTGGATTGCCTTCCAGACGGCATTGCGTGAAATATGCAGCTGCTCCGCCATTCTTTCACCGGATATGTATCCCTTCTCGTTTTGAAGAAGCTTTAGTATTTCATCTTTTGAACTCATTTCCTTACTTTTTGCGTACCGCAAGCCTGTTGATCTGCGTTGCAATATATCCCGCACCATATCCGTTATCAATGTTCACGGTCGCAACTCCGTTCGCGCAGGTATTAATCATCGTAAGAAGAGCGGAAAGGCCATGGAAACTTGCGCCATAACCGACCGAGGTCGGAACCGCAATCACGGGATTGGAAACCATGCCTCCCATTACGGAAGCAAGAGCTCCCTCCATGCCTGCCACTACAATCACGCAATTTGCTCTCTGAATCTCTTCCACTTTTGATAAAAGCCGGTGCAGGCCGCTCACGCCGACATCATAGATGCGCTCCACCCTGGAACCGAAATACTCCGCCGTCTGTGCCGCTTCTTCAGATACCGGAATATCGGAGGTTCCCGCCGTACAAACTGCAATGAGTCCTTCGGGATCCGTTTGTTTTTCTCCCGGAACCTTCAGAATTCTCCCCGTCGGATCATACACTGCCTCAGGGATCGCCGCTTTCACAATCTCATACTGGTGTTGCGTCGCTCTTGTACCGAAGGCACGGCCGTTCTTCTCCACCATCTTCTGATAAATCCGTACCAGAAACGCATCTTCCTTTCCGGCACAGTAAATCACTTCCGGAAAACCCGTCCGGATCTCACGATTCGTGTCAAGCTTGGCGAATCCCATTTCCTCATAAGACTCCGCCTGAAAATAATGCTCCGCTTCATCTATGGATATTTCGCCGGTCTTTACCTTCTCTAAAATATCACGTGTCTCCAACTTACTCTTCCTTTATCACAATCAGAACGTATGTCTACTCTGCAACAGGCCATGAACTGAAACTTGTCACCCCTGTGCTGTATTTATCCCCGCATTCATGCTCCCGGTCTTATATCCCGTCAGGTCCATTGAAACATAGGTAAAACCGTAGGACTTGAACTTCTCCGAGATCTCTTTTCTGTGTTCCAGAACCTTGCCGAGATCCGATTCATCCACCTCGATTCGGGCAAGGTTTCCATCATGGATTCTCACACGAACCTGATGGAACCCCAGATCGAGCAGAAGCTGCTCGGCCTTGTCGACCATTCCGAGCCGTCCCACCGTGATCTCCTCGCCATAGGCAAATCTTGAACTGAGGCAGGCAAAGCTTTGTTTATTCCAGGTCGGCAGACCCATTTTCTTTGATAAATCCCTGATTTCCTGTTTATAAAGTTCTGCATGCCGAAGCGGACTTTTGATTCCCAGTTCCGCCACGGCCTGAAGTCCCGGACGATAATCTCCATTGTCGTCCATGTTGGATCCTTCCGCCACGAATCTTATCCCTTCCCTCTTTGCAAGATCCAGAATCTCTTCAAAAAGCTCATGCTTGCAGAGGTAGCATCTGTTCTTCGGATTATGAGAGAATCCCTCGATATTAAGTTCTTCCGAGTCTACCTCAAACTGACGTATTCCTTCTTTCCTGCAGAAATCTTCCGCCTCATGCAGTTCCCGTTTCGGGAAAGACGCCGATCTCGCCGTCACAGCAATGCACTGATCCCCGAGGGTATCGTGTGCCACCTTCAAAAGAAATGTCGAATCCACGCCTCCCGAAAAGGCAACTGCCACACTTCCAAGTTCTTTCAGATACTGCTTCAGTGCGGTCAGTTTTTTCTCTTCGATCTCAGTATTTTCTCCTATGTTTTCCCTATTCAAATTATTTACCGTATTTTGATTCATATTTACCTTCTAAATAAAAGATTTCCACAATTATACAATACCAGTCCGTACAACGTAAAGAGATGCAAAACTATCTCCCGGCCGCTTCTTTCATGAAACGCCGGGAGATATGTTTTGTCGGTAAGCATGATAATGAAACTTTTTTCAGCTTTTTCCTGATACACGGAACGCATCCACAAAGGCCTTGGCCTCATCTGCGCTCATGCCCTTGGATTTCTCAAGCTGCTGCTCATACCAGGTATAGACGCCCTGGGAGGCATTCTTAAAGGAATCCGTATCAATATCCTTGTAAGGTGTAACTTCCATGGCACCGTTTTTCTGCCATTCCTCTACAAGTTTTTCGATGTCGCGGCGATTGATCGTCCGCTGGTATTCCATTGCCTTCTGCGCATTTTCATCGATAACCTTCTTCTGCTCGTCCGTAAACTGATTATAGACGCCTTCGTTGATGCCGAAGAAAATGCAGTCATAGTACGCGTTCCACTGTGAGAAATACTTCTGCACATCCTGAACCGAAGCGGAATCGATGGATGTCTCGGGATTTTCCTCACCGTCGATTGTTCCCTGCTGAAGTCCCGTATAGGTTTCTGACCAGTTCATGGCAGTTGCGTTGCATCCCCACTGGCGATAAATTTCGGCGCAAAGGTCATTGGAACTGATTCTCATCTTGACATCCCTCAGATCGCTGACGGTCTTAATCGGATGTTTATTATTTGTAATCTGACGGAAGCCGTTATCGCCGATGCCGAGAAGATGTACGCCGTAATCTTTCAGTACATTGCTCATTTCCTGTCCGCCCTTGCCGGCGAAGGCCTTGTCAATGTCCTTATAGTTGTCAAAAAGATATGGCAGTGACACCACATTAAACCGCGGATCAAAGTTTGCGTAAATCAGATTCGAATGCATGGACACCTGAAGTGTATCCCCATCCATCAGGGCCTGAATACCGGCAACCTGATCTCCGTTTGTCAGCTGTTCGCCTGCATACACATCCACCTTGATCTGGTTGTTGGTCGACTGACGCATGAGTGCGTTGAAATAATATCCGGCCTGTGCCCAGGTACAGGTATCTCCCGGCGAGCAGGAGAAATTCCACGTTGCAGACGGCCACGGATCGGTTCCGGTATATTTTGCCGCATTTTTCGATGCGTCATACTGAGCGGAGTCTTCATAATCGTGATAGGTCAGATTGCCGACCGTGATCTCCTGTGCCGCCTTTCCATTGGCAGAGCTGTCTCCATGTACAAAGACCGTACTGATTCCCGGCACATAGGTAATAAAAGCCAGAACAACCAGGCAGGCCAGAATCATCGGCAGCACCGCCTTCGAAATCATAGGCAGCGTCACGTGATAGAACTTGTCCACCTTCTTCGCCAGAGATTTCGCCTCATCCTTAATTTTCAGTCCCAGTGCCACAAACAGGTTGACACCTACAGGAGGAGTTACCTGACCGATCGCCAGATTGACCGTTGCCATCACGCCAAATGCGATCACGCTGTAACCGAGTTTCTGGGCCACCGGATACATGATCGGGATGAAAATGTACATCGCGGAGTTTGCATCGATAAAGCATCCTGCAATAAGGAAAATAATATTGCAGACAAGCAGGAACACTGCTCTGTGCGCACCAATCTGTGTCAGAACCGCCTGGGCCGCCTGGGAAATGCCGAAAAGTGTGCAACAATAAGAAAAAAGCGATGCGCATGCAACAATCAGCATAATACCGCCGGACGTTTTGGCGGAATCCAGCAAAATCCCCGGAAGATCCTTCAGTTTGATTTCCTTATAAATAAACATTCCGACGATGAGGCCATAGACGACGGATACAGCCGCTGCCTCAGTCGGTGTGAAGATTCCTCCATAGATGCCTCCGAGAATGATAACCGGCATCAGAATTCCCCAGAATGCGGATTTAAAACTCTTCCATCTTTCCTTGCCGGAGCGTTTCTCATGGGCCGCATAGATGCCCTTGCGCCTTGCTTCGATCATAACAACAATCACAAGTGCCACGCCCATCAGAATTCCGGGGATGATACCTGCCATGAACATGTCTCCGACAGAGCAGCCGACAATCGATGCATATACGACAAATGCAATCGATGGCGGTATGACAATCGCAATGGAACTTGAGGCCGCCATCAACGCTTCTGAAAATGCCGGTGAGAATCCGGAAGCAATCATTGCCGGAACAAGGACTGCCCCAAGAGCCGCCACGGTTGCCGGGCCTGATCCCGAAATAGCGCCAAAGAAACATGCCACGATCACGCAGACAATTGCCATGCCTCCGCGGCGATGTCCGACACAGTCATCGATAAAGTTGACGAGTCTCTTGGAAATACCCGCCTTTGCCATGATATTTCCGGAAAGTACAAAGAACGGAATTGCCAGAAGCAAAAACTTTGCAATTCCTGTATATGTATTTGTTGCGATAATGCTCAGTGTCAGATCATGAAACTGGGGCACAAAATTTCTTGCATATAAGATGGCCAGTGTGGAGCTCATTCCGAGGCAGATTGCAATCGGGACTCCCACAAGCAGCATCGCAAAAAATGAGATAAAAAGGATTGCTGAGATCATCTGATTTCCTCCTTTTCCGCCTGAATTTCGGCATCGCTTTCATGCAGGTACATGACGCAGTTCTCAATCAGATGCAGAATCAGAGAAATGCCGCCGACCACTACGAAGAGCCAGAAATACGCCTTCGGAATATGCAGAATCGGAGTGGATGTTTCATCCACGATCACACGGTTGATTCCCTCTACCGTCAGAATAATGGAATAAATGAGGCTGATAATTGTAGAAATGACCTTCAGAGCCTTATTGGTCTTAGGCTTTACCAGTTCCGGAATGAGCCCGAGATTGACAAGACCGCCTTCCTCTCTGGCGGCAAGACCAGCTCCCAAAAGAGATAAAAGGACAAAGACTGCGACAACAATCTCTTCGGTAAATCCCCAGGAATGCTGGAAAATCTTACGGGCAATGACATTGCCGAAGGTCAGAACCAGAGCAAGTATCAGGGAGATACTTAATATGACGTTCTCGATCTTCACCACAATGTTCATGAATTTTTTGTAGGCTTTCATTGTGATTTTCCCTCCCATAAAAGTTGCTTTCGGGACACTCACAATTGCCTGTATGGGTAGTTTTCATGCGCCATGCGATAAAAGGGGTATCCCTGCCCGCCGACAGAGATACCCCTCCTTACTGCTGGCACCCTTGCCGTTGTTCACTGCCTTGACACTTTGCCGCAATGAACTGCGATTGCGTTTCAGTATAGCACGTTTCTACATGGGTGTCATTAAGTTTTTGCATATCGTTGACGCTCTTGAATAGATTTTCCTGAATTTGTCATGTTAGCCGAAAAATATATCCTCCGGCTCTCAAAATCGTTTTGGATTCGGGTCCGGAGGATATATTTTCCGGCTAACATTCGTCTCCTTCAAAACTTTAGTCTTCCCAGGGACGAATTCTGTAGGTCACGCCGAGTTCCCTGCAGATGTCCGCGCAGCGCTGTTCCTCTTCTTTTGTGAGAGTGGTATCCACGGTTGTGAAAATGACCTTCGGAACGTATTGCGCAGCCTCTTTTGCGAAGTCCAGCATCGCCTGGAATGATTTGATACCGAATTTCGGACGCACAAGTTTTTCATATTCTTCCGCGTCTGGTGTATTGAGTGAAATGCTGATTTCATCCACACGTCCCTTCAGTTCCGGGCAGATGTCTCTTCCGTTTACAAGATTTCCAAGTCCGTTTGTATTGATTCGAATCCGTTTTCCGTATTCTTTCTTTACAAAGTCGGCGACCCGCACCAAAAGATCAAAGGCTTCTGTCGGCTCCCCGAAACCGCAGAAGACGACTTCGTCATATTCGTCCATGTTTTTCTTCCGGAATGCTGCCACAACTTCTTCATAGGACGGTTCATGATCAAGCCAGAGTGAATCCGACTCCCCGATCCTGTCCATTGTCTGACGAAGACAAAATGTACATGCGCACGGACATCGGTTTGTTAAGTTCACATAGAGATTATTA
>CAYYEB010000123.1:0-5857 GCA_964470725.1 uncultured Lachnospiraceae bacterium
CTGCTGAAGCGTCTTTACGACCTGGTCCGTACGGATAATCGTATCCTGATGCCCCGGTTCGCCTTCCAGAATCACGAACTGCAGCTTGCCATCGTGATTTTTGTCCATGCTGCCGTCCGTTCTGAACATATCCGCAGCCATCTCGCCCTGCCGTTCGCCGGACTCCCGGGCATTTGTACCGATGTAATAGATTCTGCTCCACCGTGTCAGGTCTTCCTCAACCGGTTCCCTGTTGAAAAAGATGATCGGAACATTTTTCTTCATGGCCGCGTGAATGATTTCCGACGGTTCGGTGCGTTCCACCAGGTTCACGCACAAAAGATCACATCCCTCTTCCAGAAGTTCTCTGACCTGCTCATTTTCCTTTCTCTGGGAAAGATCCCCGTTTCGCAGCCGGAGCCTGATCTTCTTATCCCCGTCTTTCCTTTTTTCTATTTCTTCCCTGTAATCGTCCACAACTTCGCTGACGAAGGTATCCGACTGATCATAGACCACAACTCCAACCCGGTAGGATCTGTTCCGCGCTTCATTCGTGCATCCCGGAAGGAGCATCAGTCCGACGGACAGGGCTCCGGCCAGCAGCATTGTACATACTGTTCTTATCCTCATTTCACATCTGCTCCCTCGGGACCAGATAGACCTGATTATTTTCCGACTGAAAGAGATCCTTCCGTCTGAAATACCGTCCGCCTATCTCTTCCCTGCTCTTCACCTGACGGTGGTCCAGCATCTGCACGGAATCCTCCATTGCCCTGTACCCCATCATAAAGATGTCCGGTACCAGGAGTCCCTGAATCGTGCCGTCATCCAGATACGCAATACTGTTCTCCGCACTGCCCACGGCATAAATGTCTGCTCCATTCAGTTCTCCCTTTTTCGCACACGCCGCCGCGGCCTCCAGCGTATTGTCGTCAAAGATGAAAATAAAATCCGTCTTTTCCTGCAATTCCATCATTTTTTCCATATCCGAGGCTCTCTCCGGAGTGTAAAGCGTCCACGAAACAGCAACTCCTTCCTTTTTCAGCAGCTCTTCCATCCTCTCCTGACAGTCCGAAAAATAAGGGGTTCTGCCATTCGGAAGAAGAATTCCGGCGGTATGCCCCGCCAGATCGTTTCCGGCATCTTTTTTCACTTCTTTTACAAGTTTCTTCATCATCCATTCGGTCTGAAAGGAAATCCCAGCATTTTTCGCGTTGTCCGTTTCACTGCCATTTAAGTAAACCTTCGGAACCTTCTTTCCGAGTTCCTTCGGCAGAATGTCGTCAGCATTCATACCGATCTGCTCCACAATCAGTGCATCGATGCCGTCAGTCGACTCGTCTGCAATCACGTCCCGCACATCTCTCGTATTTTTCAGCTTTTCCGTGTCCGCCATCACAAATTCCACGTTATGCTGCCTGGCCGCAAGCTGCAGTCCCTCATAAAGGTCACTCCACTGCTGGGCCGTTGAGTCATTCACCACGCAGACCACACGCTTCTTCCGCCCGGGTTTGCTGCCGCTCCAGATCATGCCGAAGATCCAGATCAGCAGGGCCAGAAGAAGGATTTCCACAATCCAGAATGTTTTTCTGCTCTTTTTCACTTCTGTTCCTCCGCATGGATGTCACGCCATGTCCCCTTTTCCAGTTTTTTCTGATTTTCCTTCGAAAATGGCACCGCCGGAAAAGTTATAGTAACCTCGGTTCCGCAATCCGGTTCACTTTGTATCGAAAGGCCATACTCTTTTCCGAAAATAAGCTGTATCCGTTTATGGACATTGACAAGTCCCACGCCATTGCCGTGTTTATGTTCCTGTTTTGCCTCCGAGTCATCGAGAAGTCCCTCAAGTTCTTCTTCCGGCATACCGGCCCCGTTATCTCTTACTTTTATGACAACATTTCCGTCAGTTATTTCTCCCGTGACGGTGATTTTCCCGCCATCGTCAGGGTCCATGTCCCCGACTCCGTAATAAATGGCATTTTCCAGGATCGGCTGGATGATCAGCTTGACCGTACAGCACTCCTCCACCTCCGGAGCTATGCAAAATTCACTGGCAAACCGATCCTTATAGCGGACCTTCTGAATCGACATGTAACTCATGGCATGCTGCATTTCATCGCGAAGGGAAATGATCGTTCTGCCCTTGGACAGGCTGATCCGAAGAAGTCGTCCCAGGTCGGAAATCATATGCACGGCCTCATCTTCCCGGCCGCCCTCCACCATCCAGGTGATGGAATCCAGCGTATTATAAAGAAAATGCGGATGAATCTGCCCCTGAAGAGCATCTATTTCGTCCTTACGCCTCTCATTCTGTTCATAGATGATCTGCTGAATCAGATGTTCGATCTGTTCATAGGACTTCTGTATACTGCGACCGAGATGCTGGATTTCTTCGGTACCCCCGCAGTAAATTTCCGGATGTTTTCCGGCCTCATAGTCCTTGACCGAATCATTGAGTTTCTGAAGCGGCTCCGAAATACGGCTGGAAATAAAGCGGTTCAGAGCCAGGATGACCATAAGAACAAGCAGCAGAATTGCCAGAATGGTGAGCGTCATGGAGGACATGCCGTACATCCGGCTGGAGGAAGGGATGACTCCGATCAGCTTCCAGCCTGTGTAGCTGATGGTCTGCACCACGACGGTTCGCTTTTCCCCCCGGAACTCCTCCTCGTAAACTCCGTCATCCCGCGCCGCGTCTTCCGTACTGTTCTCTTTTTCTATCCCTCTTTGGATAAACTTCATCTCGGGATGATAGATCATATGTCCCTTTGCATCGCAGAGATAGTAATATTGTCCGTTTTCGGTGTCATTGATCTGCTCCATGGCCGACATCAGGGCATCATAGTCAAGATCGACCAGAAGGACGCCCCTCCGGGAGGAATCGCCATCGTTGAGTTCCACCATGCGGCTTAGAGAAATCACCCACTGGTAGCGCTTTTTGCTGTCCTGAAACAGATTTTGTATATGAGGCAGGGAAATGTGAATATTTTCGATCTTTTCCACCGCCTCCTGAAACCACTCCTGATCCTTCACATCCACATCCGGTTTGGAAACCGCCACCGGAGACGCTGACAGCAGCCGTCCCTCCATATCATAAAGTGCAATATTTAAGACCTTATCTTTGTTGGCCTCGCACAAAAGCGTAAATCCGCTGCCCACACCCGATCCGGACTGGATATTTTCCTGCATCGCGTCATAATAGGCGGCATTGGAGACCTGGCGTCCGTTTTCAAGAATCGTCTCCATGTTCTGTCCCGCCTGTTCGATCATTTTCTGAGTGGAATCCGTCAGATTTTCACCGCTCTGCCTGAAGAAGTTTCCCCAAAGAAGCAGTGTCAGAATCAGCATGGATATTACCGAAACCAGGGAAAAAATGATCGTAATTGCGTTCTGCACACTGTTAAAATGCAGCCGTTCCCGCGCAAAATGTCTGATTTTGGGCGTACTGTCTCTCATGACGCATGCTCTCCTTGCGTGCCTTCACCGTGCTGCGCCCGGTAGCGGGATGGCGACATACCAAACTGCTTCTTAAATACGTAGCTGAAATAGTTGGCATCCTGATAGCCGACGCTCCGGGCAACTACATAATTCTTATCGTCTGTGGACAGAAGTATTTTCCCGGCCTCCTCCATCCTGTACTGTGTCAGATAGCTGATAAACGGCGTTCCCGTATCCTTTTTGAAAATGGAAGAAAAGTAGGAATTGGATACTCCCAGGGCACTGCAGACCTGATCCAGGGAAAGATCCGGTTCCCGGTAGTGATCTCTGACATACTCCTTGGCTTCAGCCACAAAGGAACGGCTCGTATCCTTCCTGGCACGCTCCAGCGCATCATGAAACATGATGGACTGCTTCTTCATCCACTCCTCCACCGCATCCGCATCCATGCCGGAAAGTTCACGATAGAGCTCTTCTTCCACAGGATTGACACTATTCTGCGCAATATGATTACTGGCGGCAAAACTGTAAAACTCCGACACAAGACCCATCAGCTGAATCCGATACTGCTCTACTGTGCTGACGGTTCTCAATGAGGTCTCCACATAGGAATGTACAGCCGCAAAGATATCCTCTCTGCTCCCCATATGGATCTGTTTGAAAACTTCCCGCAGTGTCTCATTGTCGCCGTACGGAACAGAAGCGTCCTCTGTTGGTGCAATTTCCCGGATATTAATCGCCCGTTCCGTTCCATACAGAACCCGGTAAGATACGGCCTCACGGGCTCCGTTATAAGAACCTTTCAGTTCTTCCAGGCTCTGACAGATTGCACCGATGCCTGCCGTCACACTCGCTCCGATCAGACGGTATACCGCCTTTGCCATCCGGTCACAGTCATCTGTCAGCGCAGTGATATCTTCTCTTGTGTTCAGCTGGGCAATCATCACCGTATCCCCGCGGTAATAAAAGAAATACCCCTTCCACTTTTCTCCCAGCATTTCCTCCGCCTGCTTCTGCACGGCAATCGGCAGATAGACCGGGTCAATATCCGATGGGGTCTCATGTGTGGAGGTATATATCGCCACTGCGGCAAAGTACGGTCGGGTAAGACTCCTTTTCATATCTGCCTTTGCCTGTTCATCCAGGAGACGGCCGTCGAGCAGCGTGGACAAAAACTCCGACTGCATCACGGGAAGAGTCTTCAGATAATACGCTTTCAGATCGTCGATATTTTTCTGTTTTTTTCGCTCCTTGTCCATGTTTTTCTTCAGCTTCGTCAGAATACCGGTCAGTTCTTCGGCATTCACCGGCTTCAGGATATAGTCATCCAGCTCCAGCCGGATTGCGGTCTTCGCATATTCAAACTCATCAAATCCGGTAAACAGCAGGATATGAATCGTCGGATATTCCTTCTTCAGCCGCCTGGAAAGTTCCAGTCCATCCATATATGGCATACGGATATCCGTAATCACGACATCCGGCTGCAGCTCCTCGGCCATTTCAAGGGCCTTTACCCCGTTTAAGGCATATCCGAGAATACGAAGGCCCAGTTCTTCCCACGGAATTTTTTTGCTGATAATTTCTATCACTTCTTCTTCGTCATCAACAAGCAGTACAGTATATTCAGACATGTCATTTTCCCCAAAACATATTTATCATAATTGCACAAATCACCGTCCCCGAATATGCATCAAACGATATATTTTCCCGAAGAATGGCAAAGAATGCATTGCAACCAGTGTAATACATTCCCGATATTACGTCAAAGAAACCTCCCTGAAAAAGAAATTTTTCAGGGAGGTTCTTAAGAGGATTTTATAAAGATGTTGGAAATGGATTACTTCTTCTGTACATACTTCAGGCAGTCCAGTGTAACGGCGGAAAGAATGATGATTCCTTCAAATACGAACTGAAGGTTTGTATCAATGCCGAGGATTGTCAGAGAATATGTCAATGCTGTAAAGATCAGCACGCCGACAACAACGCCGGAGATTTTACCGATACCACCGGTAAAGGAAACACCACCGACAACGCAGGCTGCAATGGCGTCCATATCCCAGCCCTGACCATAAGCAGCAGAACCGGAACCGACCATGCGGCAGCACTCAAGCCATGCGCCGAAGCCGTAGAGAATACCGGCCATAATGAAAGCGCCCATTGTCACTGCAAAGACTGAAATACCGGATACTGATGCGGCTTCCGGATTTCCGCCGACTGCAAAGAGATCCTTGCCGAATGTTGTCTTATTCCAGATAAACCATACGATCGCAATTGCAACGACTGCCCAGATGATAATCGTCGGGAATCCGTGCAGGTTCGGGATGACCATATTCGGGATTGTCGGAGAGATGGCACCGAAGGACACACCCTTTGTAGCGTAAGTTACCAAACCGAAGATGATCAGCATGTTCGACATGGTTGAAATGAACGGATGCATCTT
>CAYYEB010000124.1:0-2766 GCA_964470725.1 uncultured Lachnospiraceae bacterium
GCAATTCACCGGATCTGGTATTTACTATATTTCCTCGTATTGATTATTGTAGCAGATTTTTCGGAAAAGTCACAAATAAATTGTAGATTTTTTATGAAATGTACTTGAAAAGATTAAAATGTTATTTCTGGGATAAAGTTGTTTTTCTTTTGTGGAAATTGTTTTATATCTTATATCTTTCAAATCCAGGCGCAACCTGTTAATATATAGAAATGGTTTTGCCATTGCTGAGAAATTAGATTCAAAAAAATAACCGCCAGGCCCGAGGCCGGCGGTTATTTTTTTATGTCTTTACTATTTTCAGTCTACCTTTATTTTACTTCTTCCACCCTGATCAGGTTGGTCTTTCCCGATGTGCCAAGCGGAATTCCTGCGACGATGACGACTTTGTCACCCTTTCCGATAAATCCTGTCATGTCAGCTCTTGCAATGGCCGATTCAAAAAGAGCATTTGTATCCTCTTCCATACCGATAATGAGAGGAATGACGCCGAAGAGCAGATTCATCTGGCAGGCCACTCTTGCATTGGTTGTGCAGGCAATGATCGGAACCTGCGGGCGAAGTCTTGACAGCCGTTTTGCCGTAAATCCGGAAATGGTGACCGCAATGATAGCCTTCGCATTGATTTCCTCAGCCACACTGCATGCCGCATGGCAAATCGCTGCCGTCTGCGTATCATCTCGCAAAGCATCTTCATCCTGCCGGATCAGTTCCAGTCTGCGGTGGCGGTAATCGATGTCCCGTTCCGCCCGTGCCGCAATCTTCGCCATGGTGCGAACCGCCTCCACCGGATAAGCACCGGCGGCCGTTTCTCCGGACAGCATGATTGCCGTCGTTCCATCATAGATCGCGTTGGCCACATCAGTCGCCTCGGCACGGGTCGGGCGTGGATTGTGAATCATGGAATCCAGCATCTGTGTCGCAGTGATCACAATTTTGCCCTTCTTCTGAGCAAGCTTAATGATCTTCTTCTGAATAATCGGGACTTCCTCAAGCGGCACTTCCACACCGAGATCTCCGCGGGCCACCATGACGCCGTCTACCACATCCATGATCTTTTCGATGTTTTTGACGCCCTGTGTATTTTCAATCTTCGCAATTACCTGCATATGACTCTTGTTCTTTTTGAGGAGCTTGCGAATTTCCAGGATATCGTCCGCTGTCCGTACAAAGGAGCAGGCAATAAAATCAAAGCCGAGTTTGCAGCCAAACTCGATGTCGGACTTGTCCTGTTCGCTGATAAACGGCATGGAAAGTTCCGCATCCGGCACATTGATTCCTTTTTTATCGGATACAACGCCTCCGTTTTCCACCGTGCATTCGATATCCGTATCATTAACCCTGTCAACTTTGAGGCCGATCAGTCCGTCGTCAATGAGGATATGTGTTCCCGGCTTCACATCCTTCGGAAGATCCATATAGGTGATTGACGCCTGATTGACATCTCCTTCGACTTCGCGGGTTGTCAGCGTAAACTTCTGTCCGCGGACGAGTGTCTCCTTATGATTTTTGAAATCTCTCAGACGAATTTCCGGTCCCTTTGTATCAAGAAGCGTCGCAATCGGCAGATTCATGTGAATACGGATCCTGCGGAGGCGCAGAAACTTGGCCTCATGCTCCGCATGGCTTCCATGTGAAAAATTAAAACGTGCCACATTCATACCCGCCAGAATCAGATCTCTTAGCTTTTCTTCGCTCTCACTGGCCGGACCGATCGTGCAGATGATCTTGGTCTTTCTCATTTTCATACGCTGTTCCTCCTGTTTTAAAAAATGGGAATCACAAAAGTCTGCTGTAAAAACGCAAACCGTGTCTTTTTCGGCTTGTTTTTTCCGAAAGAAAAAGGACCGCTCTCTCCGAGCGGTCCTTCGCAGCGGAGATGAAGGGATTCGAACCCTTGCACCCCGAAGGGTCTATCGCATTTCGAGTGCGACCTCTTCGACCTCTTGAGTACATCTCCTTACTTCTTTTTCTTCGCACGCAGTTCCCGGAAAAAATCCTTCATAATCTGACTGCATTCTTCTTCCAGCACTCCGCGTGTCACATGAACCTGATGATTGAAACCGTCACACTCCAGAAGATTCAGAACCGATCCGGCACATCCCGCCTTCGGATTCATCGCTCCGATCACACAGTCAGGAATTCTCGCCTGCACAATCGCTCCCGCGCACATCGGACAGGGTTCCAGCGTGACATACAGGGTGCAGTTCTCAAGCCTCCAGTCACCGATCTTCTTTGCGGCGCGTCGGATGGCGATCAGTTCCGCATGTGCCAGCGGGGAGTGGTCCGTATTGCGGCGGTTATAACCGCGCGCTATGATCTGATTCTCATGAACAATCACGCAGCCGATCGGGGTTTCACCGATCTTATAGGCCTTTTTCGCCTGCCGCAAGGCTTCCTTCATGTATTTTTCATCGTTGTCCATATGTATTAGATTATAGCTCAGGGAGTGCCGTTTTTCAATCATTTTTCAACTATTGGTCACAGGATGATGCTATAATAAGGGGCGTTTGAAAATATCAGGCTCAGGCCTCGCACCATGGGAAGGGATCTGTCCTTTGTTCAGGAATCGAGGCATAAGCCAACTCTATGAAAAGTTTGTCATTGCTAAAGGCCGGTGAAAATCCGCCTGACTCACTTCGACTATCGCTAAACGAGAGTTCCTGTTGTTCACACAGCGGATTTTTACCGAACGCAACGGCCAACTTTTCAAGAGTTGCTAATACCTCTCATATTCACAAAGGACAGATCCCTTCTCATGGCGCT
>CAYYEB010000124.1:2866-5848 GCA_964470725.1 uncultured Lachnospiraceae bacterium
AGCAATGAATACAAGCATATACGGCGATCATCTCCCTGAAATGCAGGCCCTGATGGATCGCATTTTAACGAGTTTAAATGACCTTCGTTCCGAGATGAAGAAAAAGTACGGATCGGACCCGGTCGAGCACTGTCTCGGACGTATCAAATCGGAAGACAGCATGCGGGAAAAATGTCATCGGAAGGGACTTCCGGAAACGGAAGAGTCCGCCCTGGCAAAGATCCATGACGCCATCGGCATCCGCATCGTCTGTGCCTTTCTGAGCGACGTCTATGCAGTGCGGGATTTTCTTGTACATCGTGAAGATGCCGAAGTGATCGAGGAGAAGGATTATATCCGTCATGCAAAGCCCAACGGATACCGCAGTTATCATTTGATTATGAAGTTCGACGGCAAATATTTTGTTGAATTTCAGATCCGGACCATTTCCCAGGATACCTGGGCGGCACTCGAGCATCATTTAAAATACAAGAAGGACATTAAGGGCAATCAGGATCTTATCGTCAGTGAACTTAAGCGGTGCGCCGACGAGCTGGCCTCCACTGATGTGTCAATGCAGACGATCCGGGACATGATCTTTGAGGAAGGGCTTATGAACGGGTCTCCTGACCTGCCTTCCACAGATCATAAAAAAGAATGACATAAAAGGAGATTTTGTTTTGAAACTTTTATTGGCAGAGGATACGCGTGACTTGAACCGCGCATTATCCGCAGTTTTGAATCACGAGGGTTACGATGTGGATTCCACATTTGACGGGGAAGAGGCCCTGGAGCATATCAAAAAGGACAGTTATGACGCCATTATTCTCGACATCATGATGCCGAAGAAGAGCGGACTCGAGGTTTTGAAGGAAATTCGTGCCATTAATATTGTGACGCCGGTCCTGCTTCTGACCGCAAAGGCAGAAATTGATGACCGTGTCGCCGGGCTTGATTCCGGTGCGGATGATTATCTGACAAAGCCATTTGCCATGAAGGAGCTGCTGGCAAGGATCCGTTCCATGACGCGCCGCCGTACGACCTATAATGCAAAGGAACTGCATTTTGAAGATATTACGCTTGACGGTGACAGTTTCGAACTGACATCAGAGAATTCCGTCCGGCTTTCGATCAAAGAGTTTGAACTGATGCAGACTCTCATCCTCAATGCCGGCAGAGAGCTGGATACAAAGTACCTGCTCGATCATGTCTGGGAAGGTGAACCTGATGCCACTTCCGATACAGTCTGGCTCTATATCTCGTATCTGCGGGGGAAGCTTGCCGCCATCGATTCTAAAGCTGTCATTTCCGGAGACCGGGGAGGAAGTTACCGACTGGAGGCCTAAGTATGAACGAACGTTCCATAAAGCGACTTCGAAAGAAATTTATCATGATAGCGATGCTGTCATTTCTCTTTGTCATGCTCTTTACAGGAGCTCTGATCAATCTGGCCAATATTCTGTCCACACGCTATACGACAGGGCTCATTCTGGATTATATCATTGATAATGACGGAGAGCTGACCACCGCAAAGCAGCGCCAGGACGGTGAAGCGGCTTCTGACGCGGAAACGATTGAACATTTTCAGCAGGATCACGATTTCACACCGGAATTCCGCTATTCCACCCGCTATTTCTGTGTCTTTTATAATCCGGACGGTTCCATCGGAGAAGTGAAAACGGATCACATTGCCACTGTTTCCGAGAAGACGGCCATCTCTTATGCCAAAGACGTGCAGGAAAATCCGCTTCCGTTTCTGAAGAATACGACTTTCGGAAAATACAAAGATTATTATTATAAAATCGGGAAAGCCTCCGACGGACGAAAGCTTATTGTATTTCTTGACAGTTCCACACAGGTTGCGACCAATAATACGATTATCCGTGCCACCATACTCATTTGCGGAACAGGCATTCTGATCACTTTCATCATCGTCTGGGTCTTCTCTTCGCGGCTCATCCAGCCGGAAATCGAAAATATGAAGCGTCAGAAGCAGTTCATTACGAACGCAAGCCATGAGCTCAAGACGCCCCTGGCCGTGATCCGGGCCAACACAGAAGTGGAGGAAATGATCAACGGAGAGAGTGAGTGGACGCAGTCGACGATGCGTCAGGTGGATCGTCTCAACGGTCTCATTCAGAATCTTGTCATGATCACGCGGGCACAGGAGCAGGAAGATAAGAGTGTTCTTTCCTCGATCAATGTCACCGACGTCATCAACCAGTCCATCGACCCGTATGAGTCACTGGCAAAACAGGATCACAAGATACTCGTCAGAAATCTTACTCAAAATGTCACCATGGTTGCCGATGCCAGCAAGATCCAGCAGCTCTCGACTCTTCTGATTGATAATGCATTCAAATACTGTGATCCGGAGGGGACTATTACGATTTCTCTCGACACTATAAAGAAAGGAAAAACCGTGCGGCTTGTCGTCTCCAATAATTATGCCGAGGGAGCAAATGTCGACTACACAAGGTTTTTTGACCGGTTCTATCGTCAGGACCAGTCCCACTCACAGTCACAGGAGGATAACAAAGGCGGATATGGCATCGGATTGTCCATTGCCGAAAGCATTTGCCAGTCTTATCAGGGAAGCATCAACGCAACCTGGAAAGACGGCATCATCTCATTTACCTGTCTTTTAAATTAATGATGTTGGGGGTCGAAAGGTTCAAACGCGATTTGCGCCTGCACAAATGAACGTTTGGACTTAAGACCCGCCCGACATTCGTCACCCATTCTTTCATAAAAATGCTGCGCTTCTTTTGTTTTGTCTAATTGCCCGCTTTGCCGACCGCCCCGATTGTGAAAAATCTCTTCTTTTCCTGCGCAGATATTTGGTTATTTGTGACAAAAAAGTCAAAAGCGAGCATGCGTTTTTTAGAAAACTTGTAATAATATCACAGTATAGTCCACATTGCAAGTGTATTTCTCAATTTTTCTATCATTTTTTGTAATTTTATGTTAAAATGGTTAACAGAAAGTGGTGATGAATATGAA
>CAYYEB010000125.1:0-5815 GCA_964470725.1 uncultured Lachnospiraceae bacterium
AATCCGACCCGTATGCGATCACACATATAAAATTTAATATAGAATATATATGTAAAAAGAGGTAATTCTCATGTATCAAATTGATTTTAAAAAACCAATTCATGTTCACTTTATCGGAATCGGCGGCATCAGCATGAGCGGACTGGCTGAGATTCTTCTGAAATGGAATTTCCATGTCACCGGCTCTGACGCAAAGGAAAGCAATCTGACTGATCATCTGGAAAAGCTCGGTGCCAAAGTCTTCATCGGGCAAAAAGCCGAAAATATTCTTCCGGGAACGGATGTCGTTGTCTATACTGCAGCGATTCATCCCGACAATCCGGAATACAAGGCCGCAAAGAACGCAGGCATTCCGATGCTGACACGTGCGCAGCTGCTGGGTGAAATCATGAGAAATTACAGTGTTCCGATCGCTGTTGCCGGAACCCATGGAAAAACGACAACCACTTCCATGGCTTCCCACATTCTGATGAAGGCAGGCCTTGATCCCACCATTACCGTCGGCGGAATTCTTCCTGCGATTCACGGAAATATTCGTGTAGGCCACTCTCAGAACTTTATTGCGGAGGCATGTGAATATACAAACAGTTTTCTCTCACTGCGTCCGAAGATTGAACTCATTCTGAACGTTGATGCCGATCATCTCGACTTCTTCAAGGACATTGACGACATCGCTAACTCGTTCCATAAGTTTGCAAAGCTGCTTCCGAAGGACGGCACGCTGATCATCGACAAGGACACTCCGAAGTATCCGGTCGTTGTGGACGGAGTTGATGCAGAGATCATCACATACAGCATGAAATCCGATGATGCGGATTACACTGCAAAAGATATTTCCTATGACAAGAAGGGATGCGGAAGTTTCACTGCCGTAGAACGCGGAAAGGATCTCGGCCGTTTCACACTGAATGTTCCGGGTGTACACAACATTTCCAATGCTCTGGCTTCCATCGCTCTTGGAAGAAAGCTGGGAATTGAATATGAAGTGATTTCCCAGGGACTTCTTGATTTCAAGGGGACCAAACGTCGTTTCGAATATAAGGGCATGCTGAACGGCTTCACCATTATTGACGACTATGCGCATCACCCGACGGAAATCAAGGCTACCCTTGCCGCTGCGCAGAATTATCCGCACAAGGAAATCTGGGTTGCTTTCCAGCCGCACACTTATACAAGAACCAAGGCTCTGCTCCCGGAATTTGCCGAAGCTCTGTCCATGGCGGATCATGTTGTTCTTGCAGACATCTATGCCGCCCGCGAAAAAAATACGGTCGGGATTTCTTCCGAGGATCTGCGCAAACGTTTAACCGCCCTTGGTACGGATGCTATCTATCTTCCGACTTTTGAACAAATTCAGAACTATCTGAAATCACATGTCAAGCCGGGCGACCTGTTGATAACTATGGGTGCCGGAAACATTGTAGAAGTGGGAGAAAACCTGCTGAAGGGCTGATTTATCCACCGTATCCACATAATCCACATCGTTTATCCACCGCCATGTTGATAACGATGTGGATTATTTTGTGGATTTGTGAAGTGGCATTCTGTGCTATGATAGCCTTCAAGAAAAGTATAGTGATCGAGGAACACCCTATGAGTACCATCCATATTGAACCGAATTTCACACAAAATGTCACCGTGGTTTCCAATGAGTTTCTGGACCGGTTTCTGCCCAGTGCCAACGGGGACTTCATCAAACTTTATCTCTATCTTCTTCGTCATGCCTCTTCCGGCAGCGATATGACTCTGACGTCCATTGCGGATCAGATGAACTGCACGGAAACCGACGTATTCCGGGCTTTAAAATACTGGGAAAAAGAGGGTATTTTATCTCTGCGTTCCGATGATGAAAATGCAATTACCGGCATTTCCTTCCTGGAGCCGGACTCTGACCCGCAGGATAAGACAGAACCCGATTTTTCCTCCGATGCGGAAGGGGAAAATGCAGAGGAAGTCATCTCCGCCATTTCCGCAGAGGAAGAGCTTCCGAAACCGTCCGATATTACAACAGAGCGCCTTGCGGAACTCGGACAGCGCGATGAAATCCGTGAATTATTCTTTATTGCGCAGCAGTATCTGAACCATCCGCTCAGCCGTACGGAAATGCAGCATATCTGCTATTACTACGATGATCTGCATTTTTCGGCCGATCTGATCGATTATCTGCTCGAATACTGTATCAGCCGTAATCATACCAGCATGCACTATATCGATAAGGTCGCCCTCGGATGGCACGCAAACGGTATCGTCACCGTTCATGATGCCCGCAAGAGCGTGGAAAGTTATCATAAGGAATATTATGATATTCTGAAGGCTCTCGGCATCAATAATCATCATCCGGTGGGTGAGGAAATCAAGCTCATGAAAAAGTGGCTCGAAAAATACCACTTTTCCATGGATATCATTGAAGAGGCCTGTACACGTACTGTCATGAATGCCGCAAAGCCTTCTCTGAACTACGCCGATTCCATTCTGTCACGCTGGAACGCAAGAGGCGTGAAAACTCTGGATGATGTAAAGGCTCTGGATGCGGAGCATGTGGCAAGAAGCGCGGCTTCCGTGCGTCGGAAGAATCAGACTTCCTCCAAGGTCGGAAGATACAACAACTTTGAGCAGCGGAAGTATGACTATAATGAGCTGGAGAGGCAACTGGCGAATTCGATTAATAATTGAGGATCTTATATTTTATGTCACTGGATAATTCCCAATATGATGCTATTATGCGCCACTATGAAGAAGTGCGTGAGCGGCACAGGCATGAACAGGAAGAACGGATTGCCCGCATTTACAGGGAAATTCCTGAGGTAAAAGAGCTGGATGACCGCGTCGCCTCCGAGAGTGTCGCCTCCGCACGGCGCCGACTGTCCGGAGATGAGGCTGATTCCCAGGCATACCACCAAATGATACAGGAGATCGGACAAAGGCGTGCAGCTCTTCTTGCCGGGCACGGGTATCCTCCGGATTATCTTGAGCTTCACTATGACTGCCCTATCTGTCACGATACAGGTTATGTCGGCAACCGGCGCTGCGAGTGCTTCCAGAAAGAAGCCACCCGGCTTTTGTATCGTCAGTATAGTCCGGGAGATATCCTTAAAGCTGAGAATTTTGCGCACTTTTCATTTGACTGGTATTCTGCTACAATAAGGGACGATTCGACGCAGCGAACCGAAAAGGAGCTTGCTCGGGATGCTTATTCCGCTGCAAGGCTTTTTTCCGCAAGCGTAGGAAAGCCCGGAAATAATTTATATTTATACGGAAATACAGGTACCGGAAAGACTTTTCTGACACACTGCATCGCAGGAGATGCTTTAAGTCACGGTTTTTCCGTTCTTTATTTTACATCTGAGGATTTCTTTGATCTGATGGCCGCATCCGCTTTCGGTCACGATTCCGGATCCGTTTCGGTGGCCAGAACTCTTTCGTCCTGTGACGTACTGATTCTTGATGATCTCGGCACGGAACTGACCAACAGTTTTACGGCCTCGCAGCTGTTTCAGACAGTTAATGACCGTCTTTTGAAAAATAAATCCACAGTCATTTCCACGAATCTCTCTCCGGGAGATCTGGCGGACCGTTATAATGAACGCGTGCTGTCGAGAATCATCAGTAATTACAAAATTAAAAAACTTGTCGGCAAGGATATCCGTATTCGAAAAAAGCTTTCTGAAAGGGGATAACAACATGATCACTGATAAGACTGATACGCAGGCAAAACCTGTCCTTGATTCCGTACCGGATGGGAGGCTCGGACTGATCGCGACCCGCAGTATGACTGAATTCGGCCAGAAGGTAAATGATTATCTGGTCACATGGCGAAAGGATCGTGCCAGCAGAGGAATCAATTCCAATGTGGACGGTTACGCAAGAGATTCTTTCCTGATCAAGGCTGATACGCCGAGATTCGGGTCCGGTGAAGGGAAGGGAACCATTTCAGAATCGGTTCGAGGTGACGACCTCTATCTGCTCGTTGATGTGATGAATTACAGCTGCACCTATAAAATGCAGGGCTTTGAAAATATCATGTCACCGGATGATCACTTTGCGGATCTGAAACGAATCATCGGAGCCGCAGGAAGAAAACCTCTTCGCATCAATGTCATCATGCCTTATCTCTATGAGGGCCGTCAGATTCGTCAGAATGGCCGGGAGTCACTGGACTGTGCCAGTTCTCTGCAGGAGCTGGTTGCTCTCGGCGTTGACAATATCATCTGTTTTGATGCCCACGATGCCAGAGTCCAGAATGCCATTCCGATGGCCGGTTTTGAAACAATCAGTCCGACATATCAGTTCATTAAAAATATTCTTCGTCATGTTCCGGATTTAAAGATCGATAATGATCATCTCGCAGCAATTTCTCCGGATGAGGGCGGAATGCGCCGCGCCATTTATCTTGCCAATGTTCTTGGCGTCGACATGGGAATGTTTTATAAACGCCGGGACTATACGGTAGTGGAAAACGGAACGCACCCGATTGCCGCCTATGAGTATCTCGGTCCTTCCCTTGAAGGAAAGGATGTCATCATCATCGATGATATGATTTCTTCCGGCGACGCAGTTCTCGAAACGGCCCAGATGCTGAAAAAAAGGAAAGCTGCCAGAGTATTTATCTGTGCGACCTTCGGTGTGATGACAGGAGGAATGGCTCCCTTTGACGATGCCCATAAGCATGGACTCTTCGACAAGCTCATCACTACAAATCTGATTTATCAGTCAGAAGAACTGAAATCCAGAGACTATTATATCAGCTGCGATATGAGTAAATATGTGGCGTTGATTATTGATACGCTGAATCATGATGCTTCCCTTTCAGGGCTTCTCAATCCGATTGACCGGATCCGCAAGGTGCTCGGGAAATATGAGCGGGGAGAGAAGATCTAAAGATTCAGATTTTGTCGGCAATGCACAACCTGTCATGCCCGACCGCAAAATATATCCTCCGGCCCTCAAAATCGTTTTGGATTCGGGTCCGGAGGATAATTTTGCGGTCGGGCATTCGTATTCCTCAGAAGCAGCACTTCTTATCATTTTTCAAAAAATATCCACCTGCAGTATCAAAACTGCGGGTGGATATTTTCTATATTGTTAAATTTATTATGCGTCTTTTACCGGTTCCTGAATGTATCCGCTCAGTTCTCCATCCTTCACCTCGATAATGATGGTGGATCCTTCGTGGATGTCGCCTCCAAGAATCAGCTTTGCGGCGATTGTTTCTACCGTCTGCTGCAGGTATCTTCTCAATGGACGTGCACCGTATACCGGATCATATCCATGATCGATGACATACTGCTTTGCTTCATCCGTAAGCTGGATTGTCAGCTGACGTTCTGCAAGGCGTTTGTTCAGTTCCGCAATCATAAGATCCACGATGCCGCTGATGTTGTCCTTTGTCAGAGGCTTGAACATGATGATCTCATCCAGTCTGTTCAGGAACTCCGGGCGGAAGTGTGCACGCAGATCCGCATTGACCTTGTCCCGCGCATCCTGCGTAATCTCACCGTCAGGTGTGATTCCTTCCAGGAGATACTGAGAACCGATATTACTTGTCAGGATAATGATCGTATTCTTGAAGTCTACGGTTCTGCCCTGGCTGTCCGTAATGTGTCCGTCATCCAGAACCTGGAGAAGAACATTGAATACATCCGGATGTGCCTTTTCAATTTCATCGAAAAGCACTACCGAATACGGTTTTCTGCGGACTGCCTCTGTCAGCTGACCGCCTTCATCATATCCGACATATCCTGGCGGAGCTCCGATCAGTCTCGAAACGGAATATTTCTCCATATACTCCGACATATCAATACGGATCATGTTATTC